>NZ_CP068419.1:1510000-1787500 GCF_016757795.1 Gluconobacter sphaericus
AAAGTCCGGCAATAATGGGTGATAGCCCCGTATGCGTAGTGTTCTGATGAGGATTCGAGTAGGGCGGGGCACGTGAAACCCTGTCTGAACATGGGGGGACCACCCTCCAAGCCTAAATACTCCTTAGTGACCGATAGCGAACAAGTACCGTGAGGGAAAGGTGAAAAGCACCCCGATGAGGGGAGTGAAAGAGACCTGAAACCGGACGCCTACAAGCAGTCGGAGCCTCTTATGGGGTGACGGCGTACCTTTTGTATAATGGGTCAGCGAGTTTCTGTTTGCAGCGAGCTTAAGCCGTTAGGTGTAGGCGTAGCGAAAGCGAGTCTGAATAGGGCGAATGAGTTGCTGGCAGAAGACCCGAAACCGAGTGATCTAGCCATGGCCAGGCTGAAGGTGCGGTAACACGCACTGGAGGGCCGAACCCACGCCTGTTGAAAAAGTCGGGGATGAGCTGTGGCTAGGGGTGAAAGGCCAATCAAACTCGGAGATAGCTGGTTCTCCGCGAAATCTATTGAGGTAGATCGTCGGGTGTTTACCCTGGGGGGTAGAGCACTGGATGGGCTAGGGGGGCCCAAAGCCTTACCAAACCTAACCAAACTCCGAATACCCAGGAGTATAGCCCGGCAGACAGACAGTGGGTGCTAAGGTCCATTGTCGAGAGGGAAACAGCCCAGACCACCAGCTAAGGCCCCTAAATCGTGGCTAAGTGGGAAAGGATGTGGGGATTCCAAAACAACCAGGAGGTTGGCTTAGAAGCAGCCATCCTTTAAAGAAAGCGTAATAGCTCACTGGTCTATTAGAAACCCTGCGCCGAAAATGTAACGGGGCTCAAGCCACGTGCCGAAGCTGTGGGTGCATTCTTTGAATGCGCGGTAGCGGAGCGTTCCGTAAGTCTGCGAAGGAGACGGGGTGACCCTCTCTGGAGATATCGGAAGTGCGAATGCTGACATGAGTAGCGACAAACAGTGCGAGAAACACTGTCGCCGAAAGTCCAAGGGTTCCTGCGCAAGGTTAATCCACGCAGGGTGAGCCGGCCCCTAAGGCGAGGGCGAGAGCCGTAGTCGATGGGAACCAGTTGAATATTACTGGGCCTGCCAGAAGTGACGAATGAGAGATGTTGTCTGTCCTTAACGGATTGAACAGGCTTTTCAATCATTCCAGGAAATAGCTCTGGCGTATAGACCGTACCCGAAACCGACACAGGTGGACTGGTAGAGAATACCAAGGCGCTTGAGAGAACGATGCTGAAGGAACTAGGCAAATTGCTCGTGTAACTTCGGGATAAACGAGACCCGCTCGTGGGCAACCATGGACGGGTGGCACAGACCAGGGGGTAGCGACTGTTTAGTAAAAACACAGGGCTCTGCGAAATCGTGAGATGACGTATAGGGCCTGACGCCTGCCCGGTGCCGGAAGGTTAAGAGGAGGTGTGCAAGCACTGAATTGAAGCCCCGGTAAACGGCGGCCGTAACTATAACGGTCCTAAGGTAGCGAAATTCCTTGTCGGGTAAGTTCCGACCTGCACGAATGGCGTAACGACTTCCCCACTGTCTCCAGCATCGACTCAGCGAAATTGAATTCCCCGTGAAGATGCGGGGTACCCGCGGTCAGACGGAAAGACCCTATGAACCTTTACTGCAGCTTTGCAGTGGCATCAGAGACATTCTGTGTAGGATAGGTCGGAGGCTTTGAAGCCGGGGCGCCAGCACCGGTGGAGCCATCCTTGAAATACGACCCTGAATTTTTCTGATGTCTAACCGAGACCAGTAAGCCTGGTCCGGGACCCTGCATGGTGGGCAGTTTGACTGGGGCGGTCGCCTCCCAAAGTGTAACGGAGGCGCGCGATGGTGGGCTCAGGCCGGTCGGAAACCGGCTGTCGAGTGCAATGGCATAAGCCCGCCTGACTGTGAGAGTGACAGCTCGATCAGAGACGAAAGTCGGCCATAGTGATCCGGTGGTCCCACGTGGACGGGCCATCGCTCAACGGATAAAAGGTACTCTAGGGATAACAGGCTGATCTCCCCCAAGAGTCCACATCGACGGGGAGGTTTGGCACCTCGATGTCGGCTCATCACATCCTGGGGCTGGAGCAGGTCCCAAGGGTTCGGCTGTTCGCCGATTAAAGTGGTACGTGAGCTGGGTTTAGAACGTCGTGAGACAGTTCGGTCCCTATCTGCCGTGGGTGTAAGAGACTTGAGAGGATTTGTCCCTAGTACGAGAGGACCGGGATGAACATACCTCTGGTGCACCGGTTGTCACGCCAGTGGCACAGCCGGGTAGCTAAGTATGGACGGGATAACCGCTGAAAGCATCTAAGCGGGAAACCCACCTCAAAACTAGGTCTCATAGAGCCGTGAGAGACCATCACGTTGATAGGCCGGGTGTGAAAGTGCAGTAATGCATGCAGCTAACCGGTCCTAATCGCTCATACTTCTCACAACAAACACATGCACAGAAATCAGCCACACTTCCTTCACAACGCACCAATCTCCACCCTCTCTTAAAAGACAGGGTGGGCTGGAAGACCTGGTGGCCATTGCGAGGGCCCTACACCCGATCCCATCCCGAACTCGGCCGTGAAATCCCTCAGCGCCTATGATACTGCACCTTAAGGTGCGGAAAAGTCGGTCGCCGCCAGGTCCCCCAGCCTACCCATACACACCACAAAACCTCCCAACATCATCATACACCACCGCGGGGTGGAGCAGCCCGGTAGCTCGTCAGGCTCATAACCTGAAGGCCGCAGGTTCAAATCCTGCCCCCGCAACCAATTCCAGCATAAAACATTGCAAATCGACTGCTGACGCAGATGTCCCCGTGTCATATGAGTCGCTTACTTACGTCCGGACCTTCGAAAGAGGGGCGGGCAATCGCGCGTGCACTCCACGCCATAGACCACGGGGCCGCCTCAACTGCTTTCTGCATCCCTTCAGAGCGAAACGTAGAAACTAATGAGGAATATCATCATGCATGATGATGCCGTGAGAATGCTGTCACGCCCGGCCCGGGAGGCTTGGCTGACAAGAAATACCAGATATAATTCACAGACTGGAAGTCTCATGGTCTGGAATATTATTACATGGGAATGGCGTCCGGCCACCTCGGAGAATATCCTGGAGCTTTGTCCTCTGAGTGTAAGGGGCTTTGGGGATACGGATGACATCTGGGACGGACGTCTGCAGTAAGGCCAGCAGGCAGTCTTATGATCCGCAGCAGCGCGGCGATACTCCCGTACATAATGAGGAGGAATGCAGGGAATGGTTAAGGGAAAGCCGGCGACGGAAATGCCTTCCCGAACGCATTGAAATTTTCAACGTGATACAGGGCCGGTGGATAGCGGTCACTCAGGAGAACCTGGCGGCACATTACGCCCGCGGCTATTGGGATCCTATCGGGTTGGGCAAAGCATGGGAGGAAATCGAGACCGGGGCGATTGCTGACCCGGAAGCAGAGTTGACCTTTCGTGAGGATGCTGAATTTCTGGGCAAGCATGTGTTCGGGACACTGCGCGAAACGCCTGAAACGCCCGATGAGCGTATTTCAGTCGTGGTAGAGGAGTTTTATCCTGCATGGGAAGAACTGGAGCAGGCGCCTCCTCCTACTCCGCAGCTTCTATCATTCGAGAAGCGGCTGGACGCCCGGATGCCCTAAGTGCTCGAAATCTGGGCCGCCTCTCAGACAGGTCATATCACCTCACGGTTGTTGGTCGAAGATCTGCTTCATTATCAATGGCCAATATCTACGGTCCATCAACGGGCACTTGTCCGCACCATGCGGCAGGCTGAATGGAGCTTGCAGAGAACTGCAAAAAAAGGTTCTGAGTTAAAAACGCATGAGGACGATATCGCCCTTCTTCCTGAAAATACTCAGTGGGGAAGGGCCCTTAAGGGGGGTAAACGGAATGTCGGCTCTGAATGGCATCTCTCTCGTACCGGACATCCTTTATTGGGAAGGTAACCGGTCGTGTTGGGATAAGAAGCGTAACCAAAGCCACCCCATCAGGGCAGACAGAACAGAGCCAACAAAGATGCCCATCTTAGCCGGGGTCACAAGATCTGATCCGGAAAATGCCAAGTTTGCGATAAACAGACTAATCGTGAACCCAATGCCGCACAGCAGCGAAAGACCAAACAGCATCCCCGTCGGCGTTTCAGCCGGAAGCGTGGCGATCTTCAGGCGGGTCGAAAGCATTGTTACACCAAAGATGCCGACCGGTTTGCCAACAATCAGTCCTAGCATAACCCCGAGCGGAGCAGCCTCCAGCATCATGTCCGGATGAACGCCAGCCAGTGAAACACCCACGTTCATGAAACCGAACAGCGGTAGAACGACCCAGGTAACGAAAGGGGTCAACGCAGAAGATGTCCGATCAAGTGGTGTAGCTTGTTTGGCATCCATTCCTGAGGTGACTGCTGGAAGGCATAGGCCGGTGATGACTCCAGCAAGCGTCGGGTGCAAACCGGCATCCAGAAGCGCTACCCATAACAGGACGCACCCGATGCCGTAGCTCCAGAGAGTTCTGATCCCAATCCTGTTCGCGCCGACCAACGCTGCAGTCACGATCACGACCGCGATAAGCCCCGGCCAATACAGAGCGCTCCCATAAAATAGGGCGATCACCACAATCCCCAGCACATCGTCGAAAATGGCAAGCGCCATCAGCCAGGCCCTGGCTCCCGGCGAGACATGCCTTCCAAGAGCAAGGATGATTGGCAACGTAAACGCGGCATCCGTTGCAACAGGAACGGCCCAGCCGCGTGTCGCTTCCGGATGACCGTATGTTACCAGCAGATACGTAAGGGCCGGCACGATCATTCCCCCCAACGCTCCGATAAGCGGAAGGGCGATGCTGCGTAGTGATGAGAGGTGCCCGGAAACAATTTCCTTTTTGATTTCGAGAATGATCACCAGAAAGAATAGGGTCATGAGCCCGTCAGAGACCCATGCATCAATGTTTTCTGGCCCCCGCTCTCCCAAGATGGGCAATTTTATGGGCGTTGTTATCAGGGTGCCGTAACCCGACGCCCATGACGAATTCGCCAGGACAAGACCCAACAGGGATGCCAGCAGGAGGACAGACGCCCCACCTGCGGGAGAGGCCAGAAAACGTCGGATATGCGTTGTGGACGGAACAGAAAATTCGTTCATTCCTCTTTGTTGAATGAGACAGGCTTCCAAACAAGCCTGTGGCGACGTGTTACCGTGTCATAATGTTTCTATTAACGCCCGCTTTCCGGATGACCATTGAACGCAGTTGATGTCCGGCGTGAGGCGTAAGCGGACCTACTGCCTATGCCTACATCTCGGACACTCAGGCAGTTGGGTCGGCGTCCCGAAAGCCGACATGAATCATCCGCCGCTATGCCGGCAAAGACGGGTAGCGGATTTGCGCATGCATTCTACCCTCTCGAGGTTTGAATCTCAACAAGCGGCAGTGCCCGATGAAGATGAGAACTATGGAATCGTCATATCTATTTTATGATTATGAAGATACTTGGTTCTTTGCGGTTATTGGTAGTTTTGGCGCTATTTAGATAAATAAGGGTAGTATTTTTGGTTAGCCAATATTATCTGAGAAGGTGCGTGTTTATAGCCGGATCAACCAGAAGGTCGGATAGCCGACGGAGTTGGCCCTTGATGTCCGACGCCGCTGCTGCCGTCACACCGCAACAAAACCGCCGTCGACGAGAAGTTCCTCCCCGCCAACAAAACTGTTTTCGTCTGACGCCAAAAACAGGACTGCCTTGGCAATCTCATCTGCTTGAGCCAGCCTCCCGAACGGAATGGTCTGTTTCATCCAGTCTCCAACCCCCCCTCGTTATTCTCGAGATAGGTCTGCATTGCAGACGTCAGCACCATACCTGGGGACACAGTGTTCACTCGGATGCCCCGGCCCTTCATCTCATGAAAAATATTTATCAGTATCCAAATCGATTTTTATACACACGCAGGGCGTTACTCTCCATGCGCTCTCCCGTGTACGCGTCGTTTCTGAAACGCGCCAGCGATCAGAGACCTCTCCAAACCAGAATTATAGTTGTGTGTATTACCTAATGTCGTATTGACGGAGCAAAAAACGGAGTAATCCGGATTTTTATGCGTATGGAAAGATAGTGCTTCCGTTGACGTTCATCATTTGAATCATGGTTCTATTTTGTGGTTCTTCATTATAAATTCATAACATATACGTAGATTAATTTTTCCGACTCACTGCTTCAAATTTTCTTCACACCAAAACGTGAATGTATATTGTTTAGGTTTATTTCTCTAAGGGACTTGCCGAGGTATCTGAGGAAAAGGCAGACTGCTTCCGTTAATCGGCTGTCCGAACAAAAAGCCCACGTCAGGATAGCAACTTGTCAAAAAGACTCTGTGAAGGCCAGATGCTGTGTCGAATGACCGGCAGTGATAACGTCTCTTCCAGTCTCATTTCCGATCACCTGCCTGCATGCGTTATCGATACGAAACATGCGCTGGCCTCCACCGCCCGGCCGCCATCCGCCGGGAGGAAGCTGGATGACACAGAGAATGCTCTGACGCAAAAATCGCCCTACGTCAGACCCGCGCCGGAACTAACGCAGGTCGCCCGAGACGGCATCTGCTTTGATTTCAATCACGGATGCCGCGTCCTTCTGGCAGAAAAATCTCCAGGCGCATGGATGGTCCGTCTCAAAGATATTGGGACCGGTAACACTCTTTTTGAGAGCGGCTGGATAGGGGGCGGTCTCATACAGTCCAGCAAGCGATGGTTCGTTCGTTTTGTAATTGAGTTTTTTTTTCAGGGAGAACGAAGGAGTGACGCCGCTCACGGTTTTCCGGCATCATTATACGCCCGAAACAGAACATACTGATCCAGGTTTCCTGTGGGCACGCTCGGCGACACCCTGGCCTGGATGCCTTACGCCGCCCGTTTTGCACAAAACCGCCGTCTATATCTTGGACCCGGACGAAAGCCCGGCGAAGATCAGCCTGCCTGACGATGGTAGGCTCATCGCGGAACCTTACGTTCACATATTCGCCCAAGCGTACTCGCAACGCAAATACTGGAACGAATCAAGACAGCGGTTTGATCCCCACGACGTTCTCTGGTGTCCGAGTCACAAGAGCACGGAGCGTCACTTCGAAGGCACGCGGCTTACCACCGTCGCGCATGTCATGCAGGCGGCTCAGGCCTGCCTCCTCACAAACAGTAACGTCACTCGCACGAACAAGGAATTAGGACGGTCATGACTGGATTTATAGTTAACCATGGACAGACGAGCAGCGGACTCACTCTCAGTGATGGTGATACTTCGGTAATTCTGGCTGGAGGCACGGCAACAAACACAACCGTCAGCTCTGGCGGCGAAATCTTCGTTTCTGCTTTCGGATCGGCAGCGGAGACAACTGTCAGCTCTGGCGGCGAAATCATTGTCTCCGCTTACGGCACGGCGACAGATACCACCGTCAGCTCAGGCGGAACTCTCTTTCTTTTGCCAGGAGCATCGGCAATTGGAACAAGCGGCGGTGGAACTATTATTTCTGCCAACCTTATGCTAACGAGCGAGAGTACCGGTGAAGTTGTCAGCGGTGGTTCCGGTTCAGATTTCAATTCGATTACCGTCTCATCCGGGCAGGTCCTCGCGATCTATTCTGGTGGAGAAACAACAGGCATAACTATTGACTCTGGTGGGACTGGTTTCGTTTCCGGCGGTGGTGCGGAGACAGACACAAATATTGATGGTGGATTTGTAAGCGCTTATGGATCATTAACAAATACCACTGTCAATTCGGGCGGGGTTCTCACCTTCTTAACTGGTGCGTCTGTATCGGGAACAACCACTGTCAGCTCAGGCGGGACGCTTAAGGACGAAGGCGCCTATCTGTCAAATATAACGATCAGTTCTGGCGGCAGCGGATCAGTAGATTACTTTGGGCAGGTCGTTGATACAACCGTTGAATCGGGGGGAGAGTTTTTCGTATCCGCCTACGGCACAATGACCGATACGACTATTTCCGGCGGTACGGTTTTTGTTTCATCTACGCCGGATGGGGGGGCGACCGGGGGCGCAACACTCTCGGGCGTCACCACTGTCACATCGGGCGGCGTTCTTGAGATTGAAGGTAGCGTTCAGGGCGACGCTGTTATCGACCTTTCTTCAGGCGCCACCCTTGTCATCGATTCCGACACGATGCCTTCCAATGTCGTCAGCGGTCTCTCCGACGGCGGCAGGATTGATCTCAAAAACCTGAAAAGCGTCGACAGCGTCAGTGCAACGTCCAGTTCCACAGTCATTAGCGGTACTAATCAGGCCGGCGATGCGGTCACCTACACGCTCGATATCGCCTATACGGACGAGGAGGACGGCTCTTACGGGGAGGAGATCGTCTCCGACGATGATGGAGGATTTATCCTCGAAGCCTGCTTCCTAACAGGCTCAATGATCAAAACTCCCGGCGGAGATGCGGCGGTCGAGACGCTGGGTGTTGGGGATGAGGTCGTCACCTTCATCGACGGATCACCACAGATCCGTCATGTGACCTGGGCCGGAAAGGCGCATTGCGTCGTTCGCCCGCATCTTCCGCTGGATCAGGCTGGCTATCCTATTCGTTTTCGTAAGGATGCGCTTTCCGACGGTGTGCCGCTCAGAGATCTGTTGGTTACGTCCGAGCACTGTCTGCTCCTTGATGGGCGGTTCGTCCCGGCTCGTATGCTGGTGAACGGTCGTTCGATCTTCTATGATAGGTCCATCACATCCTACGCCTACCACCATATCGAGACAGCGTCGCACTCGGTCATCATGGCGGAAGGAGCCCTCACCGAGAGCTATCTCGATACAGGCAATCGCAGAGCTTTTCGGCAAAAAGGCGCAGTCGTCGCTATCCCCACAACCAGAAACCTGACCTGGGACGATGCAGCGGCGCCTCTTTGTGTGTCGCGTGATTTCGTAGAGCCTCTGTTCCGGCAGGCCGAGGCGCGTGCGGTTGCAGCGGGAGTCGCGCAGGAAGAGCCGCCGGCTGAACTCACGGATGAGGCCGATCTGCATCTCGTCACGGACGCTGGCGCAATCATTCGTCCGGCCCGTCAGAACGGTGGCCGCGCCATATTCATGATTCCCGCGAGCGCGCACGCAGTCCGCATCGTCTCGCGTGCCAGCCGCCCTTGTGACGTCATCGGGGCGTTCGTCGACGACCGCCGTTATTTTGGCGTGGCTGTTGGCGAGATCATGCTGTTTGAAAGTAGGAAATCGTGCATCGTCACATCTCATCTGGGCGAACCTGACTTGAAGGGCTGGAATGCCCTTTCAGGGGAAGATGTCCGCTGGACGACCGGCGACGCCCTGCTACCGCTCGACGGGAGAGATCCGAACAGTATCGCAGTGATGGCTGTCGAAATCAGGGCCGCAGGACCCTACGCCCTCAATCGGCTGGGTTGCGAAAACTCTTTCTGGCGCGCGTTACCCCCTTCGCCTAAATACCGTTGCTAGAGATCGGCTTTTCTCTCTTGTTTAGGGGGGAAACGGAGAGGCACATCCTCTTGCCAGTTGCTTGATGGCACCCTTTGGGTAGCCATTGAGTACTACTGGCTCTCGCCTAACTCCAGCCTTTTCTGAGGATGCCGTTGGGATATGAAATGGCTTCAACGGTCTGTCGGAGGTTAGCCGCTATAATGCCCCTGAGATAGGTCGAGGTGCCTTGGCTTTTATGCGTTGCTTCATGTCCCAAAAGCCTATCAATCCAGATTTCCGGAATGTCGGCTGAAGCGTTTCGCAGTTGCGTCGAGACACTGTGGCGGAACGAATGGAACGTAATTTCTGCAGGAAGCTCGAGACGCGTTTTCATCGTCGAGAACGAGCGCCCGAAGACTGTTCCCCTGACACCGTCTTTCGACGTGTTGAGGCCGGGAATGAGATACGGGCCGTCCGGTCTGTCTTTTAGATCGAGAAGTACCGCTTCAATGAGTTTGGAGTGCACCGGAACAATTCGTGTTCCGGCCTCTGTCTTGGGGGACAATCCATTGTGTGTATGAGGCTAGATGGAGGGTTCGAAAAACCCTCTGGTTTTAAGGGTTCCTCTGTGATTCCATTTTCCCTTAGTTAATTGGGGATGATGGACGATGAAGCAGGCTGGTGTCTTTGATGTTGAAGAGCGGCTCGCGCGATTGAGCGAACTCGGCGATCAGCTCGAAGCGTTTTCCCGGATTGTGGATTTTGAAGCGTTCCGTCCTGATCTGGAGAAGGCTCTGGCCTATTCAGATGGAAGCAAAGGCGGGTGACCGCCATTTGATCCGTTGCTAATGTTCAAGATCCTGGTCATCCAGACGCTCAACAATTTGTCTGATGAGCGGACGGAGTATCTCATCAACCTTCATGCGCTTCCTTGGTCTGGGACTGTCAGATCGAGTTCCGGATGCCACGCTCGTAGCGGTTCCGAAGCAGCGCAACACGAACGCCGAGAAAGCCGATCTCTGGGCAGGCAGTATTCCCGAAAATTGGCAGGACAAGCCGTCAAAGCTGTCGCACAAGGATCGTCATGCGCGCTGGACACTGAAGTTCATGAAGGCGAAGCGGCAGGATGATGGAAGCATGCCGTCAAGTGATCTCGCCATTCCGTTCTTTGGCTACAAATCTCACGTCTCCATCGACCGGAAGTTCCGGTTCATCCGAAAATGGAAGAAGACGGACGCCATGCTGCCGCTCGGCCCCGCAGAACAGCAAGGCGCGTCACAAGCAGGAAATCCAGTCCAGGGACAATCATCGCGACCAGCCAGAATGCCGAAACAGCGATAACGACATAAAGATCTTGCATCAGGCCCATATGATTGTTTGATCCTTGGAAAAGTTTTTACTTAGTAGGCTCATAACGAACGGGACGCATAGGCCGTGAGGCATGCAAATTTTGAACATTCTGTCCCTCGACGCACGCATCTGACGACGTCTGCTTTCGGAATAGCACTCTAAGGCTTCAAATGTCTGCCATGAGGCGTATCCTGACTGTTTATTAAGCAATCGGTCGTTGTCGGGCGTGAAACTCTCGCGTCAAGCCTGTGGTGGCTCTCCCAGGTGTTCGCGCATCCAGTGAGCCTCCTCGGTTGGGGTGCGATGAAAGTGGCGTTTGAAATCCCGACTGAACTGGGCCGCACTGGCATAGCCGACTTCGGCGGCAATGGTGGCAAGTGTTCCCTGACGTCGTGTGATCATCAACCTGGCTTCGTGCAGCCGCAGTGCTTTGAGATATTGGATCGGGGTGTTCCCGGTAAGGGACTTAAAGCCGACGTGATATGATGGAACGCTCATACCGGCTGTTACAGCGAGTTCCGGAACCGATAGGCCTTCCTTGTAGCGTTCACGGATCAGCGCGAGGCTCTGCACGATCCTGTCTGTCGTGTCATTACGATGCAATGCTGCCATCAGAGAGCCGCCTTGGGGTCCAACCAGAATGCGGTAATGCAACTCACGCAATAGCCCCGGGCCGAGAATAGCGAGTTCTTGTGGATGATGGAGAGCGTGAAGCAGGCGTTGGAGTACATCCGTCATGGCGGGTGCCATTCGACTTGAAATCAGACTTCGCGCCCGTATTCTTTCGTCGTGACCGGCTTGTCCCTTCAGTGTTGTCGCTATTTCAGCAGCAAGATGGAGGTCAAAATCGAAGTAAATGGCGATCAGAGGCTGAGCAGGGCTAGCCTGCGAAGCCATCCGGAAAGGCACAGGGACCGAAACGGCAAGATAATGCTCGGCGTCATATCGGTAGATTTCGCCATTGAGGAAACCCTGCTTGAACCCTTGCAGGACGAAAACCGCGCCAGGGCGATAAAGTACCGGAACATCTTCAAGAATAGTCTCGGAACGCAGGATACGGACACTCGGCAGAGACGTAGCGTTGTAGCCAGATCGCGGCGCGAGTTCCGCAGCCAATGCGAGGAGTGAAGGGATGTCTGATGGGTGATTCATAGGATCAGGCAAGGACATTAGAGAAATCGCAGTAGAGAGCACGGTAATACGCTATTATTAGTCAAGGCATGAACAAAATGCAGTCGAGTAGAGCCATGCCACAAAAAACTTTCTTTATCACGGGCGCCAACTCGGGATTTGGGTTGGCCATTGCACAGGCCGCTCTTGAAGCCGGTCATCTGGTGATTGGTACGGTGCGGTCGCAAACTGCGCGAGCGTCCCTACTGGAGCGACTGCCAGATGTTCACGCGGTCCAGTGTGACGTCACCGAGTTCGACTGTATCCCCGCCATCGTCGCGCAAGCAGAAGAAGACCACGGTCCGGTCGACGTACTCCTCAACAATGCCGGCTATGGGCATGAAGGAGTTCTGGAGGAATCTTCCCTTGAGGAAATGCGTCACCAGTTCGACGTCAATGTCTTCGGAGCTGTTGCGATTGCCAAAGCCTTCCTGCCGCGTTTTCGCGAACGCCGCAGCGGGTTTATTGTGAACGTGACATCAATGGGTGGTCTGATCACCATGCCAGGTATCTCGTATTACTGTGGCAGCAAATTTGCTTTGCAGGGCATTTCGGACGTCATGCGTGCAGAGATGGCGCCTTTTGGGGTTCACGTCACCGCGCTATGCCCTGGATCCTTCCGAACTGACTGGGCCGGTCGCTCGATGGTTAGGACCGAGCGATCGATCAAAGACTACGACGATCTGTTTGATCCGATCCGGGAGGCTCGCCACGAGAAGGACGGCAAACAGCCAGGCGATCCAGCGAAACTCGCCGTTGCAGTGCTTCAACTTATTGCCTCAGACACACCTCCACCGCAACTCCTGCTGGGTAGCGACGCTTTGCGTTTGGTTCGTGAACGTCTCGCTCAGTTGGAAAAAGAGATCACGGATTGGGAGGAGTTAACCCGATCAACAGACGGGTAATTTTTTTGGCACACGGTGGCAGCTGTCAGAAGCTGAATTTTCCGAACCGAATGTCCGCAAAGAGGCGTAAGCGGACCTGCTGCTTACGCCTCATCTCGGACATCCAAGCAGTGGTACAGTTCATCCGAAAGCCGACATTGTCAGGTGAACCTCAATAGATCGTCTTTGAGACAGAGCCGTCATTCGTGAAAATGTTAGCGAACGACCGGTTTGAGATGAAGCAGCCGTTCGTGATGGTCGCCGTGACCTTACCCTGCGAACTATCTCTATTCCTCGCGTTGACCGTTGACTAGGCTCAGGATCCATTGATTTGATTGTGGAACTTTGATTCAGTCTCCGCGCAAAGCCTGAACCACATCCAATCACTCAAATCAATGGGGCCTGAGCCTAGCTTCGTAAGCGAACGGGCTGATGCTGCTGAGACATGAAGCGGTGTCGCGGATTATAAAATCCGTTGATGTATTGGAAGATGGTAGTAGTTGCCTGCTGCCTTATCGGCCATGTCTGTCGCCACAGGAATTCTACTTTCATTCGTTGAGCAGACAGCCTGTTTAGGTGAGGAAAACGGAATGTCGGTTATTGGAAGGGGACGATCGAAAGCGGTCATAGAGTTGTCAGTAAATCTGCAACTGAGCCACCTGCCTCCCTGCAGCAGTTGTGTGATCGTGCCGCTTTTCTGGCGCCCCTGCTCGACGGGCTCGCGGTCAAAATGGGCATCTGGCCCCATACCGATCTCAGGAGGAGGGATCGAATAACCGTTTGTTGATGTACCTTGGTTCTGATTTTGGGCTTTTGGAGATTTGATTGACGGTTCTTTGCGGGCGCGCTTGCGCCCTGCGATTTGAGCAGGACGAGGGTTTGATGTTCTGGGTTGCTACGAGGCGGCGTTAATCCGCTTCAGGCAGAGGAAGTGGCGCATATTATAGATGATATTGGCCAGCCCGACCTTCGTGGTGGCCTGCGTTATCCTACCGTTCGGACGAACAGCCCTGTCTGTGATTTCTGATCGGCAAAGACGTGCTCAACACGAGATCGGATCACAGACTTTCCTGCATTGGATCTCTGGATATGTCGTGGCATCGGTTTGAGATGCGGTTTTTTCTGTGAACCTTTGAGACAAAGTCCTGCTTTTCCATAAAGTCCTCATTGGCTTTTGAGCGGTATGCTGTGTCTGCCCAAACCATTGATACCGTATTGATTTTATCCAGCAGGCCCTCGCGCGTAGTCTGGCGCCATCGCTGGCAGCGGCATCCGTTGCCTTCCATTTCCGGATGAACCGAAACTTCCGGTCGATGGGGACGTTGGATTTGTAGCCAAAGAACGGGATGGCGAGGTTTGTTGCAGGGATCGTCCCGTCATCCTGCCGTTTTGCTTTCGTGAATTTCAGTGTCCATCGTGCATGACGATCCTTATGCGCCAGCTTTGCCGGCTTGTCCTGCCAGTCTTCGGGGATACGTCCTGTCCGGAGATCCGATTTCTCAGCGTTTGCATTGCGCTGCTTTGGAGCAGCGACCAGCGTTGCATCCAGGATCTGGCCGGACATTGGCATATAAGCGGCGTTCCGCAGAATAGCATCAAACCGGTCAAACAGTCTTTCAATAGCTCCCGCCTGGGTTAGACGCTCGCGAAACAGCCAGACCGTTTTGGAATCCGGCACCCGATCTGAAAGCTCCAAACCAAGGAAGCGCATGAAGGATAGGCGGTCGTTGATCAGATACGCCGTCCGTTCATCAGACAGATTGTTCAGTGTCTGGATCACCAGGATCTTGAACATCAACACGAGATCAAACAGAGGGCGCCCGCCTTTTCTCCCGTCCGAATAGGCCAGCGCCTTGTCCAGCTCCAGGCGGAATACTTCAAAATCCACAGTCCAGGGAAACGCTTCGAGCTGATCACCAAGACCACTTAATCACGCAAGTCGTTCCTTAAAATCAAAGAAACCAGACTGCTTCATAGCGCCATTCCCTCTATCAATGCAGGAGATGTAATCACACAGAACAAGTCAGCGCCAAGAGGGTTTTCGAATCCTCCAATCGCCAACGCTATCCTCAAAACCGAAGTGCCATGGGGCGTTACCTCCTCCGTTTAAACACAGTTGCTACGTTGGAGAAGAGGAGAGATGCCTTATTTTGATGTCAGCTTCCAAATGCTTGCTGCAGCTTCGTCAAGAATGAGCGTGGCGTTATCGTGAAGTCTTATAGCGGTTGCGCTTACTTTCTCGCTGATGGGGCCATTCAGGGCTTCATTAATGATGTCAGCCTTGCCACTTCCGACCGCCAGAAGCAGCAGGCGTTTTGCATCCAGAATGGTCCCGACACCCATCGTCAGGGCACGTTCGGGAACGGCATCGGGATTGTTGCCGAACATGCCGGCGTTCTGCTGACGGGTGACGGGGTCCAGTACGACGGGCCGGGTGCGCGTATCGAAGGCTGATGGCGGTTCATTGAAGCCGATATGCCCGGTATCCCCGATGCCAAGAAGCTGGAGATGGATGCCGCCCGAGGCCCTGATGCGGTTTTCATAAGCCGCGCATTCGGCATTCAGGTCCACTGCCATTCCGTCGGGGATATGGCCATGCCCTGCCGGCATGTTGACCTGATCAAATAGGTGTTCATGCATGTAGGTATGGTAGGATTGTGGAGCCGATGTCGCGATGCCCACGTATTCGTCCAGATTGAAGGACGTCATGGACGAGAAATCCAGCGCGCCTTTTCTGTAGCGCGCGACAAGCAGAGCGTAGAGGCTCTCCATGGTGCGTCCGGTTGCAAATCCAAGTACGGGGGCTGCATGACTGCGGATTTCGTCGGCGACGATTGCAGCGGCTCTTTCCACAGCCTCGGTTGGGGTAGGGACAGTAATGATGTTCATCTGATGTTCCGAAGACTGGGACGCGAAGGAGGATGAGGCGGCCATGTCAGACGGTCCGCTGTCCATTCACCCAGACTTCGCTTACGGCCAGAGAGGCATCGAGGACGGTAAAGTCGGCAAGAAGGTCCGGAGCAAGAACGCCACGGTCATGAAGGCCGAGATAGCGTGCGGCGTTGGTGCTGACGAGCTTGGCGGCATCTGGGAGGGATGTGCCGGCCTGAATGGCGTTGCGCAGGGCCTGATCGAGGGTGAGAATGCTGCCGGCAAGAGACCCGCCGGGGAGGCGGACGGTGCCATTGCTGATGACGACATCCTGCCCGCCAAGCTGACTGGGGCCTTCGGGGCCACCCGTGCCGCGCATGGCGTCCGTGACGAAAAGCAGGCGGCTGTCCATCAGGCGTGAGGTGAGGCGGAAACTGGCCGGATGGACATGGTGCGTGTCGAAGATCATTTCGGCGTAGGCGACATCGCTGCACATGAGGGCCGTGACAGGGCCAGGTTTGCGGCCCTCGATCGGAGACATGGCATTGAAGAGATGTGTGGCGCCGATTGTTCCCCCGGCCGCACATACGACGCAGATGGCGCGCTCAGTGCCTGCATAGTCGGTTGTGGTGTGCCCGAGGCTGACCCGGACGCCCGCTTCAGCGAACTGGCGCATGGCGGTTTCTGCATGATCCAGTTCGGGGGCGAGCGTTACGACGCGGACACAGCCTGTGCCGATGGCTTCTGCAACCCTGTTGGGGCTGGGAGCGATGGCAAAGGGTGGTTGGGCACCGAGCTTGTGCGGACTGACAAAAGGGCCTTCCAGATGGGCACCGTGGATGCGGGGGCCTTTTTCCATGCCGGTCTTGCGGACTTCGGCTACGGCATGGAGAGCGTGCATCACTTCATGCCAGGGGGCCGTGATGGTGGTGGGAAGGATCGTGGTGGTGCCGTGGTTCATGTGGAAGCGTGAGAGCTTCCGGATGGCGTCGGCACCGTCCATCGTGTCAGCGCCATCGCCACCGTGGACGTGCCCGTCCACGAAGCCGGGTAGGATATAGAGGTTCGCGGGCTGGGCGACGGGGTCAATCGCGCGGATATGGCTGTCGAAGGTGATCTGCCCGGGAAGGATACGGTCAGGAAGAACGAGATTGCCGTCGAGATGCAGGGTCATGGGGTCTGGTCCAGGGGAAGAAGGCCGGTCTGCCCGTAGCGGCGGGCGTAGAAAAAGACCGCGAAATAGGATGGGATGACCAGCAGGGCGAACATGGCCTGAAACCCGATGAGAGGCTTCAGGGCGACGTAAATCTGCGGGATGATGGCCCCGCCGCTATAGGTCATGACCAGTAGCGCCGAGGCGAGGGGCGTCCACGGGCCGGCGCCACGGATGGCGATAGGAAAAATCGTCGGCATCATCATGGCGTTGGCGGCACCCAGCAGGGCGACGCAGGCAACGGAGACATACCCCGTTGTCAGGAAGGCCATGAGAGTCAGAATAATGCCGGCAATGCAGGACAGTTCGAGGAAGCGTTCTTGCGTAATGATGCGGGGGATGATGGCGAAGCCCAGCAGGTAGCCGAATAGCATGGCGCCGAGCGTGAAAGAGGTGAAGAATTTCGTCTGGCTGAGTGGAAAGCCGAACTGCTGCCCGTAAGTCCCAATGGCATCGCCAGCCATGACCTCAACGCCGATATAGAGGAACATGGTGAGAATACCAAAGACCAGGTGGGGCCGGAAAATTCGGGTCCCGCTGTCCGGCATTCCCGGGATGAGTGGGGCCTGGAGATTGGGCAGGGGGCAGAATACGACCGTGACGGCGGCGACAAGCAAAAGGAGCGCCATCCCCATATATGGGGTGTAGATCGCATGGACGAAGGTATTGAGAACGGCATTGCGGGCGGCGGCATCGGGCGCGGCACTGGCGCTCTGGGCGACGTGATCAATGTCACCCATGACGACGGTTGCGAGTACGATCGGGGCCAGAATGCCGGCGAATTTGTTGCATACCCCCATGACGGCAATCCGCTGGGCGGCACGGTCTGACGGACCAAGCAGGCTGACGAGGGGATTGACCACGACCTGCATCAGCGACAGCCCCGCGCCAAGGATCAGAAGTCCTGTCAGCGCCCCGCCGTAAATGCGCATGGAGACGAACTGTCCGAATGTGGCCACGCCGAGGGCGCAGAGAAGCAGGGCCACGGACAGACCCTTTCTCAGGCCCAGCGACCGCGCCAGAAATGATGCCGGGATCGAGAAAATGAAGTAGGAAATGTAGAAGACCATCGGCACCATGAAGGCCGCGACGTCCCCCAGAGAAAAGGCAACACGGACAAACGAGATTAGCGGCCCGTTCAGCCAGGTCACGAAACCCATCATGAAGAAGATGCCGGCGGCGACACCAAGAGGACCCAGCCCATAAGGGGCTGTCAGGCTGCTGTGCGAGAGAGACTTGGGAAGAGCCATGTCAGAAGAAATCCGTCAGCCTGGAAGCGGGGGCATGGTCAGGGGAAAGGTCGGGAAATAAAGATTCTCAATGTCCAAGCCCTGCATCCTGCAGGGTTTGGGCAAGGGTGCTGATCCAGCGGTCATCCACGAGCCATCCGGCAAGTCTGGCGGCCGTGAGAAGGCCGCCACCGATAGGGGAAAGGCGCGGGCATGTGGGCGCGCCACAGGTCTCGGCGATCGCATTGCGCAGGAACGGGCTCTGAAGTGTTCCACCCGCGTAGCTCCATGGAAGATCGGTGCGGGAGAGCTTGCGGCGGGCCGTGTGGACATGAAGGACCAGTTCCGCTGCGGCATCGTGCATCAGACGGCTGGCGGTAGGGCAACCCTGTTCGGCCTGCTGGGCGACGACGCGGGTCAGGGCTGCTGCTGCGGAGCGTTCATGCGTCAGGGTGCCGTACCAGTCCAGCAGAGCAGCGGCGCATTCGGCAGGATTGGCAGGAAGGTTCAGTTCTTTCTGAAACGGCGCGAGAAATGCGGTATCAGTCGTGTTGCGGCCATCAAGAATGGCTGTGATGACCCCGAGGGCTTTGCGGCCGATCCAGAAGGCGCTGCCCTCGTCGCCTAGCAGACTGCCCCAGCCTCCGACGCGACAGGTTGTGCCTTTGCCGTCTGTGGCCCATGCCATGGACCCGGTGCCCGAAAGAAGAAGGACGCCCTCCTCTCCGGCAAAGGCGCCGTTGCAGGCCATGTCCACGTCATTGGTCAGGAAGTGGGGGATATGCTCGAAAATTGAATGGATCAGATTGCGCTGGCGTTGATTGAGCGTGGCACTCTCGCCAAAGCCGGCAAGGCCAAGGCCGGCGCCCACGGTATTGTCTGGAAGGCGGGAAAACAGGCCGCTGAGGGTTTCGCGCCACAGGGGCTGGTCAAAGGGATTAGAGCCTTCGGCACGGCCGATATCGGAAATGGTGCCGTCTTGGCGCAGGACGACCAGCAGGGTTTTGCTTCCACCGCCGTCCATTGCCGCAATACAGGGCTGACTCATGAAAATACCTTCGAAACCCGCGGATCAGATAACGGAATGAATTTTATCTGGATGTACATAAAGTTTTGACGAAGTGCCACAGGCCTGCTCGTAAATGTCCAGAACGGCATCTACCGCGGAAAGAATGATATCCCGCGGATGTCGCGGGAGCAGACCCGCTTGGATTCTCTCATACTGGGCAGGAAGAAACTGGCTCAGGAGAGGATCGGGCAGGCCCGTTTCTTCAAGCTGGGACAAAAGGGTCGCGACAGCATCTTCCGCATCAGGTTGTGGCCAGTAATAGCGGATGCGGTCACTGTAGCCATAGTGGCGGAGGATGGCGAGTTTGTCCTGCGGTCCCTCGTAATGGCCGCGCCATTGTGCAGGGTGTTCCGTCATGATCCGCTCCATGACGCTCCGCAGGCTTTCCTGATGCGGAATGAGGACGGAACGGATGCTGTCCAGTCCATACAGAGCCTCACGCAGGGCAAAGGTCAGGCCCGGCCCGACTTTCAGAAGCAGGAAGCCGTCTTCCACAAGCGCCCGGAGGGCGGGAAGTGGCTGGTAATCCGTGGAATGCGCTTCAAAGATCTGGCCTGGCATCTGGTTCAGCTTTGCTGAAAGGGCTTTTGCCAGTGGCCGGTCATACACCACCATGTCTTCCACGCCGAACTCAACGCCCGGCTGGACGACCAGGCCGATGACGCGGGTCCAGGTGGCGTCTCCCAGAGTGCGACGGAAAAGCGTTTCGTGGATCTGGAGTGTGGCGGCGGCAGCCTGTGGCGTCGTTGGTTTGAGATGATCAAGAACTTCCGCGGCCCCGCCCGGAACCGGGACTTCCGTTCCGATGATGTAGACTGCCTGACCGGGCGCGACACTTTCTGCACGCTGGGCGAGGGCGCAGGCCCGTTCGGCCACGGTTTCGTCAGGCAATGCGGCAGGCTCTCCTGCACAGCCCATGCTGGCGTCGAGATGCAGCTTGACGAAACCCGCTTGGGCAAAGGCTTCGATCATGCACAGGGCCTTGTCCATAGCTTCCTGTGGAGGCAAGGATTTCCATGGATTGGGGCCAAGATGATCTCCCCCCAGTAGAACGAGATGCTCCGGGCAACTGACTCTGGAGGCGATGCCCAGAACAAGATCCCGGAAATCCGCGGGGGTCATGCCAGTATAGCCCCCGTCCTGATTGACCTGATTGCAGGTTGCTTCGATCAGAACAGGCTGGCCGGTTCGGACGGCCCTTTGCAGGGCGGCTTCCAGAACCAGCGGATGCGCGGAGCAGACTGAGGCCAGCCCTTTGCGCTGTGCAGCCGGGACGGCTGGGTCGTGAGCCTGATGAACGAGGGTCAGGAACGGGGAGATGCTCATGGTCAGGCGATCGTCACGACTTTGGTGAGATGACGTGGCGCGAGGGTGTCCAGTCCTTTGGAGCGGGCAACGTATTCGCCAAACAGTTGAAGGACCGGCAGAACCACCAGCGGACGGACATCCGCACCTTCGCTGACGGACAGGGAGACCGTGCCCGGGCCGCCGATCCCGAGAACCCGCGCGCCTTTGGCCATCAGGTCTTTGGCCAGAATGCTTTCCTCTTCCAGGGTGTCAGGATGGTAGAGGAAGACAACAAGGGAGCGGTCATCGATCAGGCTGATCGGGCCATGGCGATATTCCAGCGGATGATGTGCTTCCGTCTGGCTCAGGCTCATTTCCTGAAGTTTTAGGGAGCCTTCACGGGCGACGCCATACAGGGCTCCGGCGCCCAGAAACACGAAATGGGAGCGGCCTTCGAGCAGGGGCGTAAGCTGCGGGTCTGCTTCGGCGAGGAGTGTTTCAGCCGCGGCAGTTGTTTCCGGGGTGACGGAAATTCCGGCATAGCGCAGGCCCATCAGGAGCATCAGACTGGCAGAGGCCGTCATGACGATCCCTTCTTCCGCATGGGTTTCAGCCAGAATAGTTTCGTCGGCATTTTTTTCGAGGCTCGCGCCTTCTGCGCAGGTGAACGCCGTAACGTACAAACCCTTCCTGCGGCTCTCGATCGCGGCAGCGACGGTCTCGGTGGATTCCCCACTGCGTGAAAGGGCGAGGATATTCGGGCGGATGCTGGGCGGCACATAATCCTGCGGACGGCGTGTCCATTCGTTCCCGGCGACGGCACGCGAGAAGGCGCTATTAGCATTCAGGCTGGCTGCGATGGAGTCCGCAATATGAACTGAAGTGCCGCATCCCACCACGACCGTAACGGCTTCCGGATCAGGATGGACGTCCCGCATATCCACCTTGTTCCAGAGGGAAAATTGTTCGCGGATGCCGCGTTCGGTAGCATTCATGAGAAATTGTCTTTCAGACGGAAGGCACACAGCAGCAGACCTGCTTCGTAGGAAGTACGTCCAGGAACCTATGAGACATACGGAGCACGATGGAGGTGACGCTTTTTTAGGGCGTGGAGTTCTGTACCAGCTTTAAAAAACGGCAGTGCGATCATGTCAACTCATATTTATGATTGTAAATGACGTATTTCAATCATCCCTAGCTCGCTTTTCAAAGAAAACCGGCGCGATTACAGTGTTTGAGGTAAGGCCAGTGAGGGAGAATGATCTTGGCATCCGACCGTTTGATGCAGATTCGCCATTATCTTTATCTGAATGGAATGACTGGCGTTCATGATCTTGCGAGGGAGGTCGATGCGTCTCTGGCGACCATTCGCCGAGATCTACAACGCCTTGAAAAACAGGGAATTATTAGTCGGACCCATGGCGGTGCTGCGCTGGCGGATTCCGTAGACCGCGAAGTGGCATTCGAGACCCGTGAGAATCAGGCGCTAGACCACAAGCGGGCGATTGCGGATGCAGCCTTTCAACGGCTGAAGCGGGGATCGGCCGTCTTTTTCGACGCGGGGACAACCGTGCTTCAATTGGCACGACGTCTGCGCATTGACCCCATACCAGTGACGGTATTTTCCAATAACATCACGGTTTCCGAAACACTGAGCGGGATTGATGGAGTGGAGATGATTCTGCTGGGTGGTCGTCTGCGTCATGCAAATCGCAGTCTGGTGGGGATTCTTGCCGAGCAGGCGATTGAAAACCTATGGTTCGACCAGGTATTTCTCGGGACGAGCGCGGTACAAACCGATGGTACGATCTCAACGCCGGACAGCGAAGAAGCGACCCTTAATGCGGCCATGATGCGCCGAACGGAAGAGTGTTTTCTGTTGACCGACAGTACGAAATTCGGTCGGCGCTCCACTTACAGAGTTGGGCATCTGGATCAGGTCTCATGTGTCTTTACGGACACTGAACTCGATGATGCCCAGGTTCTGGCGCTTCGGGAGCATGGTCATACCATTGTGTTAGCCAGCCATTCGGCTGCTTCCTGAAACAATATCTGGTTTTTGTTGCATCAGGAGTCGTTTTCTCTTCGGGGCTGTCGTGTTTTCTTCTATTTTTTGTAACTGATATGCTCTGAAAACGCCGCTTTCCTCTCAGGAAAGCGGCGTTTTCGTATTTTTCAGACATAAAATATGTCAAAAACAATCAGATAACGTCACAATAAAGAACTATTATGGTTGTTCCGTATTGATATCAATTCGGAATCGAGCCTAACCTGCGTCTGTTCGTACCCTCTCCCGGGTGACGGTCTCATTTTCAGAAGGCTACGGATCAATCGCATGTCCCACACACGCTTGCTTTTCCTTGGTTCCGTTACTCTCCTTTTCCCCCCGCATGAGGTTAGTGCCGCAACGAAAAAAACGTTGAGCGCCCATGCTGCTGCCAAGGTCGCGCAGCCAGGGGTTGTGCAGTCCAAAACCGCAGAAACCGTCAGTGTTCATGCAGGGATCGGCAGTAGCACGGGAGTGAGCAATACGACGCCTGGTGGCGGCCTCATGGCGGTACAGACTGTTCCAAAGGTCCAGAGTGGCGTCACGCGGGATTTCATTGCCAAGCAGAGCCCAACAGCCAATCCGCTCACACTGATTCAGAACCTTCCGGGTGTGGTGTCATCCGGCGTGGATCCATTTGGTGCATCGGATCAGATGGGTTTATCCATCCGGGGCATGGATCAATCGGAAATCGGATTTACCTTTGAGGGTATGCCGGCTGCCGATCCAATCAGTTATGTCCCCCTGTCATCCACTGTCGCTGATACGGAAAACATTGGTTATATAAATGTGGCACAAGGGGCCCCGGATCTGAGTGCGCCGCTTTACAATGCGGTCGGCGGCCAGATTACGGAAGGCCTGCGTGATCCGTCACATAAGCGCGGTGGTCTGTTGGATCTGGCATATGGTACCAGCAGCCTGCGGCGTGAGTTCATCCGTCTGGAAACGGGCGATATCGGTAATTCCGGTGTACGTGGCTTCCTGTCGTTCTCTTATCAGACTGCGCATAACTGGCGTGGGCCGGGCGGGATGAAGCGCTATCATGTTGATGCGAAATTCGTGAAGGACTGGGAGAACGGCAGTAAGTCCGGACTGGTCGTTACCTTCACGCGGCCAACTTCCACCTATCTCCGCCCGCCCACCATGGCGCAGTGGAAGACCCAAGGCGTTAATTTCAATTATACTGATACCTATAAGTTCGGAGACACGTCATATTACGGGCTGGTGCTCCACCAACGTAATTCGGTTATTGCTACCGCACCCCAGGATATTAAGTTCCAACATGGTCTAAGTCTGCATGTTACGCCGTTCTTTAGTCATTACTGGGGGTTTGGCAATGGTGGGACGACGTTGGATGAGTCCTCGCTTTATCAGGGGAACCAGTATGCAGGTCAGTTGAATCTTCCATACTCGCAGAACGGTGTTGCGACGGCGGCGACGATCGATACCTATCAACAGGATATGGGTGGCCTGAACACTTATGGTGAGTGGAAAACCCTGCATAATACGCTGCAGTTCGGTGACATGTATTCCTACATGAATGCGGTCGAGGGATCGGGGTTTCAGATCGCGGACTTCAACGGAAACATTGCCAGCCCGACGGGGAAGAGCCCGGTCTATACGGCTTACGGGCAAAAGCTTGAGCAGTGGGATATCCACTTCCTTCAACAGGTCAACGCGCTGTATGTGAGCGATACCTACAAGGCGTTCAATGACCGACTCACCCTGAATGCGGGGTTCAAGGAAGCCATGGTGTCGCGCAAGGTGACACAGCTTATCCCGGGCGCGACCTATAACACCGGCGACAACAAGGCCGAACCACTGCCTCAACTTTCGATGAGCTTCAAGGTCACGCCGCATGATCAGGTGTTCTTCGATGCTTATACGGCTTTCCGTGATCCTTCGGCTATTTTGACTTATGTGGATACGTTCAATGCCGCGACGGGCAAGATGAATCGTTCCCACAGCAGCAATCTGGCCGCCGAATATTCCATTGGCGAGGAGCTGGGCTATCGCCATACCGGGCTGGTCAGTGTCTCGGCCGCGCTGTTCAACTACAACATGACGAACCGGCAGATTTCCTCGACGGTATTCATCAATGGTGTCGCCACATCCGCTTCCATCAATGCAGGTGGTCAGACGGTTCGTGGTGCCCAGTTTGAGGCTTCGCTGCGGCCATGGCATCATTTTAGCCCCTATATTTCCGGGCAGTATCTGCATGCCACGATGGACAACAACTTCTGGAACGGAACAGTCATGTTGCCGACGGCCGGCAAGACGGCCGTGAAAAGCCCCACTTTTACCGGTGCGCTTGGCCTCTCATATGATGACGGACATTTCTTTGGGACATACACCATGAACTATGTCGGATCGCAGTATTCGACGTTCATGAATGACGAGAAGGTGCCGTCCTATTTCACGGCGAACCTGTCTCTGGGTTATCGTCTGCCGGATCTCGGCTTCACGAAGCATCCGCAGATCCAGATCAATCTCATCAATATGGGCAATGATGGTTATCTTTCGGGTGTGTCCGGGGTCACGACTAATGCCAAGACTGCGACAGCAATCGGAGGTACAAAGGTTGCGGGAAGTGCGCCGAACTATTTCGTAGGCAGTGGTTTTGCCGGTGTTCTTGGTTTTACGACCGGTTTTTGAGCGGATTTTGTCATGGCACGATGTCTTCTCGGGTTTTCCTCTATTCTTCTTGCCCTGTACGCTGTTGGTATTCCCCTATTGGCTCACGCACAGGAGAGGATTTTGGCCGAGGTCGTGATCATGCGGCATGGTATCAGAGCACCGATCCTACCAAGCGTCTCCACGCCTTCTCTGACGCAGCGCCCCTGGGTACGATGGGAAAACGCTCCGGGACAACTGACACATCACGGGCGTCAGGTTGTGAATATTGTAGGACATTTTCAGGCCATGGCATGGCGTCGGATGGGGCTTATGCCCGCTGATTGTCCTGTATCGGAAGCTTTTACGGCTATTGCTGATACCGATCAGCGCACGCTCGACACGGCACAGGAATTTGTGGGGGCGTCTTTTCCGACCTGTAATATTCCAGTGACGCCTGCTACAGCGCTGCCGGAAAATCCGTTCAGGCCTGTCGAGACTACAGAAACACTCCGGACAGCCACAGTTGCAATGTCACGGGCGCTGGAAGGCTTTCATCCGGATCCGGTCATGGTGAGAACCATGAAGGAGTTCGGTGAAGTTATGGAAAACCCGGACTGGAATGTTGCGCCGGGCAAAGTGAGTGTTGTCGGCAATGAATGGCCGGTACTGCGAGGGCCACTTCTGGCCGCATTTCAGGTTACGGACACGTTCATGATGGAATACGAGGAGGGCATGACCACAGGATGGGGAAAGCTAAACGAAGCGGGTGTTGAGCGACTGTTGTCGCTCAACACTCTTTATGCCCGCCTGACCCGTCGGGTCTCCGGAGTGGCGGAGCCGGAAACTGCGGTCATTGGTAGATTGATCAATGATGCTTTTGCTCAGTCAGTGAACGGAAAGCGGCACGTAACGCTCATTGTTGGGCATGACGATACACTCAATGCGTTGGCTGGAGAACTTGACCTTCATTGGCATGCAGCCGGCTTGCCGGCCGATATGCCGCTTCCAGCAGGAGCCCTGATCTTTGATCTTCTGGATGAGGGGCAGCACCAGTTGGGCGTACGGTTCCGTTACAGCGCGCCGGCTCTGGACGATGCGCGTATGCCTGAGCAGCTTCAAAAGCACGGCCCAGTGTCGATGACAGTAATTTCGAATAAGTGTGGTGAAGAAAAAGTCTGCTCTTACAGTGTATTCCAAAAAATAATTCACGATCATACATAAATATTATGTAGAATTGATATAAAATAGAAGAGCCATTCTTAAGATCATGGCCCATTGATTTGATTGTAGAAATCTGATTCAGGCTCTGCAAGGAGACTGGAGATGAGTGACCTGTTTTGGCTGACGGACGAACAAGTGGAGCGTCTACGGCCGTTCTTTCCCAGGAGCCACGACAAACCGCGCGTCGATGACCGCCGTGTGCTGAGCAGCATCATTTTTGTGAACTGCACGGCTTCAAGTCTGCGGTTAAAAAAGGGGACCCAGGCCGCCTGATCGGTCGCACCAAAGGCGGTATGAATGCCAAGCTCCATGCGGTCACCGATCAAAATGGACGACCGCTGAGCTTCTTCATGACTACGGGACAGATCAGCGATTATACAGGTGCCGCTGCCCTGCTGGACAGTCTTCCTGCGGCACAATGGATGCTGGGCTATCGCGGATATGACGCCAACTGGTTCAGGGACGCCCTGGAAGAGAAGGGGATAAAGCTCTGCATTCCAGGACGAAAATCTCGCGGAAAACCGGTCAAATACGATAAGAGAAAATATAAACGCCGCAATCGCATCGAGATCATGTTCGAAAGACTCAAGGACTGGCGGCGTGTCGCAACACGCTACGACAGATGCCCGACCGTCTTCTTCTCAGCCATCTGCCTCGCCGCAACCGTTATCTTTTGGCTATGAGTCCTGAGCCTAAGATTAGAGAATGGGTAGCGGGGACGGCGCTTCTCGCTGAAATGAGCGGGCGATGAAGTCGCGTGTGTCTTGGCTGGCGCTGACCTGCCGTGCCTCGATCGCGTCCCACAGGTGCTGATCGAGGCACGGCAGGTCCGGCACATCAAAACGCAGATCAAAAACGCCCCAAAAGAACCGTCAATCAATACGCCAGATGCTAGAAATTACAGGCCAAGCGTATCAATCAAGAGTTCTTCGATTTCTCCAAGTGCTTATCCGTCAGCTAAAACAGATCGCTCATCTTCAGTCTCCTTGCAGAGCCTGAATTAGCTTTCCGAAATCAAACCAATGAGTCTTGAGGCTCAGAGTATCATTCATCCTGTAGGGCAAACAGTTGCTTCATGTCAGTAAATGCCTTGAATTCCAGCGCATTGCCTGCCGGATCGCAGAAGAACATTGTGGCCTGCTCTCCAGGACGGCCTTCGAAACGGATCTGAGGTTCCATGCCGAAAGAAATTCCATGCTTGCGCGCACGCTCGGCCAGGGCTTTCCAGTCCGGCATGTCGAGAACGATACCAAAATGAGGAATGGGTACTTTATGGCCATCAACAGCGCCAGCTGTAGCTGACGGTTTTGCACGAGGTACGAGATGCGTGACAATCTGATGTCCGAAAAAGTCAAAGTCGATCCAGCTCTGCGTGCTGCGACCTTCGGGGCAACCCAGAACAGTTCCGTAAAAACTTCTTGCGGCGTCTAGATCGTCTACGGGAAAGGCAAGGTGGAACGGATTGGGCATGCAAGCACCATAAATGATTAAGGGCATCTTGGCTTACCATGCTCGACAAACATCCAGCTAAAACGAATATATGTTTTTAGAGGAAAGAAAATATTGCGTTTTGATATGATATTCTGTGAACTGATGTTGTCGCTTCCGAAGCTTAAGTAGGATCGTGCCCTCTCGAAACAAGTGAGCGCTTTGCCTTGGATATACGGTTTCTGGAAAGTTTTGTTCTTGTTTCGGAACGAGGTTCAATGGCTGAAGCGGCTCGTTTGCTTGGGCTGACACCCGCAGCCGTTTCGCAACGTATCAAAGCCCTTGAAGACCAGATCAAGCAGCCCCTGCTCGTTCGTGCAGGCCGAACCGTCACCCCCACGACAGCGGGCCTTGCCATCATAGAAAAGAGCCGTCACCTCATTCGGGGAGTAGAAGAACTTAAAGCTTTGGCGTCGCAGAACGAATTTGCCGGAGAACTAAGAGTGGGCGCTATTTCGACCGCTCTAACCGGAATTCTCCCGTTCATGCTGCGCCGCTTTTTTCTAGCTTATCCCCAGATTGATCTGCACGTTAGTCCAGGGCAGTCTGTGAAGCTGTATCATGAGGTGTTGGACGGGCGTCTGGACTGTGCCCTGATCGTAGAACCCCCATTTTCCATTCCCAAGACATGTGGCTGGAAAAGGCTTCTTTCCGAACCACTCGTCATGTTGGTTCCTCTAAGCTGTACGGAGACAAACCCACTGACGATTCTTAAGGAAAATATGTTTCTGCGATATGACCGGAATCAATGGGGAGGTCGTATCGCAGACACTTTTCTTAAGGAAAATGAAATATTCCCTCGCGATCAGCTCGAACTGGACTCACTTGAAGCCATTGCGCTGATGGTCAGTGAAGGAATTGGCGTTTCGTTACTTCCTGACTGGAAGAAGCCTTGGCCGGAGGGCCTTAAACTCCGCAAGATCCCTGTTTCCGTGACGCCGCCACACCGCCATATTGGCTTGCTGTGGCTTCACGCGTCCCCGCAGGTAACTCTCATTAAAGCCATCGCACCTTTTCTTGTTGTCAAAAAGCGTTGAATTCTTTTTTTCCACTGAGGCATCATGGTGATGCGTCACTCCTCAAGCAGCATGTGGAGAATATGCTCCACTCCGGTAGCCTCCATAACCGCAAGACCATAAAGTGGCAGGCGTCCGATCATGACTGCATCGGCGCCAAGGGCCAGCATTTTAAAAATGTCGCTTCGCTGACTAATGCTGCTATCGGCGATCATTGTCATATCCGGCGTCATCTGCAAGAGACGGTAGGGTATCAACGGCAGCCGGCGCTGAATTGAAGATGTGCCCTCCATGTGTGGAGACGACCATTCCATCCACTCCAATCAGTCGAAGTTGAGCGGCGTCTTCGGCACATAGCAATCTTTTGGGGGCCAGAGCTCCTTCCCAGACAATGCGCAAATTCTCAATATCCCGGCACGCCATATCTGGTACTAGCCTTATGTAAGCATCCTGTTAAGGGCGTAGATCTGCTGGATAAAGCCTGAAAAGCCGTCTCAGCGTTTATGCGTCGCCTGCTGGTTCAGCAGGCGACGCATTTCTCCCAGAAAGGTTTTTGCCAATCGTGTGAGAGACCGGTTTTCAGCCCAGACTGCTGATGCTGCTACCGGAATGGAGGGGGAGAACGGGCGCTGAATAAGGCGGAAACGTCCGGCAGAGTTGGCGGTGAGAGGGTCAACCACGGCCACTCCTACCCCCTGATCAGCCAGAATGCAGGCTGTCAGGCCGTAGCGCACTTCTACTGCAAAAGTCAGTTCGACGCCCATCTGTTCGTAAGCGCGATGTAATGCCGCGCCGAGTTTGGTTTCCTGTTCCAGTGCGATCAGGCGATGGTGATGCAGATCTTTTGGCGTGATGATTTCACAGGCAGCGAGAGGATGTTCCGGAAGCATGACACAAACCATTTCTCCTTCATACAGGACTTCCGAGCAGATCCCCGGCCGCTCGGCAAAGCCAAGAATGAAGCCTAATTCGGCCTGATGCGTCTCTATGCTTTCAAGAACTTCCTCGTAACGCCGGGTGTCGAAGAAGGTGCGGACACGTGGGCGGCGGATCTGCATTTCGCGAATGGCACGAGCCAGGACGCCGTATCCGACCGGAGGCGTTGCTATGAGGCGGAGTTGTCCTGCCTTGTTGTCCCTTATGTCCTTTATCCGGCTCTCGAGACGTTTGTGTGTATCGAAGATTGATTCTGCTTCAGCCAGAAGAATCTTTGTTTCGGGTGTTGGAAAAATGCGGTTATTAACTCTCTGGAACAGCGCAAATCCGACCTGCTCTTCCATGACCTTGAGGGCATTGCTGACAGCAGGCTGGGACAGACCGAGAGCATGGCCGGCAGCAACCGTCGTGTTGTAACGTACGATGGCACGAAGAATTTCAAGCTGTCGGAGATTCACTGAATAAGCACCATGAATAGTCTCTGCTTGAATCATCATATCGATATCATGAATAATCCACTAGCGGAATATTCATGGGGTTTATATCATGATGTATCCAGCTTCGATCACTGAAGATTACAGCCTGACAGGATGCCCTGATGTTCTGGATCAAAGACCGACCTGCCCTCGTTTCGGCCCATCCTATCTACGATATTACAGCCGCCTTGCCGCCAGATGCGCCGGTTGTGACATCGCCTCATGCCTTCACGGAACAGGATCTCAGGCCTCTGCTTGCCGAAGCTGAAGTCCTGTGCATTTCCATGATGTGGCGTGATGAATTTCTGGACCTGGCCCCTAACCTGAAGATGATCCAGTCAATCAGCGCAGGTGTGGATCATTTCCCGATGGGACGCCTGAAAGAGCGCAATATTCCACTCTGCACGGCGGGAGGGACCAATTCCCGCACGGTCGCGGAGCATACGCTGGCTTTCCTGCTGAATATCTCCCGTCGCCTTTACGCAGCCCGGGACGACCAGAAAGTCCATCACTGGAATCCCCCTCGGCATGGCTCTTCAAACCGGCAGCAGGAGCTCAAAGGAAAGCATGTCGGTATTATTGGCTATGGGAAAATCGGAAGCACAATTGGTGAGCTGTGTGGTTTGCTTGGAATGAAAGTGACGGCTGTCCGCCGTAGCCTTCCTGAGAAAGGTAATGGACAGGGCGGTGTTGAAACCGTGCTTTACAGTGATCTCGGTACACTGATTCCGGATTTGGATTTTGTTGTTTTGAGCTGCCCGCTGACGCCACAGACCGAAGGACTGGTGGATATGGCATTTCTTGAGCGCATGAAGCCCTCTGCCTGGCTTGTGAATGTGGCACGGGGACGTGTAGTTCGCGAAAGGGATCTGATTTCGGCTCTGGATCAAAATTTGATCGGAGGGACGGCGCTTGATACGTTTGAGACTGAGCCTTTGCCGAAGGAAAGCCCGCTGTGGGCTATGTCCAATGTCATTGTAACGCCACATAATGCCGGAGACAGTGAGAAATATGCTCCCAATGTTGCCAAGCTTCTGCTGGAAAATATTCGCAGATTTGAAACGGATGAACCCCTGATCAACAGGGTCGTCTGAGCGTAAAGGCTGGCTGAGACGGGAGCGGGCTTACGCCCGTTCCTGTCCTGCCGACTGCCGGTAAGCCGACGCGATCTGTCCACGGGTGGAAACCCATACTTTTTCTTTCGTGCGGATGTAGTCGACAAACTTTTCCAGAGCGGCAAAGCGCCCTGGACGACCGATGATCCGGGTATGAAGGCTGATCGTCATCATTTTTGGGTGGGTTTCGCCCTCTCTGTAGAGCACATCGAAAGAATCTTTCAGATACTCGAAAAAATCATTGCTTGTGGAGAGGCCGCCCCGCCAGAACTTGATATCGTTCGTATCGAAGGCATGCGGGACGACGCACCACTCCCGCCCATCGACGTTGACTGTAAATGGCAGGTCGTCAGCGTAGGAATCACAATCATATTCGAAGCCGCCATGCTCTATCAGCAGGCGGCGCGTGTGGATGCTGGGCGCATACCGGCAGTACCAGCCAGCAGGCGTTTTCCCAGTGGTTTTCTGCAGGGATTCAATGGCAAGTCGGATATGCTCCCGTTCTTGCTCGGCTCCAAGCTGTGTGACGTCCTCCCAACGGTATCCGTGACAGACGATTTCATGTGAGATCGGTCCGGAAAGATAGTCCGCAAGGTCAGGATTGCGCTCGACAGCGACTGAGCAGGCGTAGAGAGAAACCGACATGCCGTAGCGGTCAAAGAGCTTCAGAACACGCCACAGGCCAGCGCGGCCCCCGTATTCATAAGTTGTTTCCATAGCTAGATCCCGTTCTCCTGGCGCAGGAGAGCGAGCGACCTCTCCAAGGGACTCACCAGCTGGATCGCCGTCTGTAACAGATTGCTCAGAGCCTTCCTCGATATTGATAACGAAGGAAACGGCGATCTGGCTGCCGTCCGGCCACTGCATCACAGGCACATTACGGGCGTAGCCAACGAAATCGCGATCAGACAGGCCAAACATGGAATGTTCTTTCATGAAAGTCGATCAGAGGGAGAGAGATGTTTCCTGCTTCAGGACAACGTCAAAGACGTCAATCGCCTTGCGCAGGTCGGCTATATCCAGAAACTCTTCAGGGCAGTGACTTCCATTCTGATTGCGCACGAACAGCATGCCACAACGGATTCCCTGATTGGCAAAAATTGCTGTGTCATGACCGGCCCCGCTGGGCATCGTCTGTGCGCCCACACTAAGGTCAGCCGCGGCTTCAAGCATTTCGTTTTGAATCGTTTCATCCATTATCGCTGGCTTGGAGCCTGAATGAGTCCCGAATTCGAAACTCACACCATACTTTCTTTCAACATCGAGGCACAGCTCTTTCAGCTTCGTCTCAATGACCTGAAGGGTCTCGGAAGACGTGGAACGGATGTCGATGGAGAAGGCAACATCGCCGGAGATCTTGCAAAAACTCGCCAGATCAGCGTCGGTGGAAAAGATACCGAAAGTTAGAGTGAAAAGATGCCCCTGTGCCTCTTGCTCCGCCCACATGGCCTGAGCCCGGGTCACAAGATCGGAGAGGGCAACTACGGAATCCTGACGGAACAGCCGTGGAGTGGCGCCTGAGTGTGCATAGGCGCCATGAAGTCTAGCATAGCGATAGCGTGTGCTACCACAGATGCCTGTCACAACACCGATGACGGTATCACTTTGCTCAAGGAGGCAGGGGCCTTGTTCGATATGAAGTTCCAGAAAAGCGTGGATATCCGCCGCTTTCAGGAATGGTTGACCGTATAGAAGGGCTTGTGGGTCACCGCCCGAACTGCTGATGCCGTCTTTTAGAAGACTGCCATTATCATGGCGTTTTGCCTCCAGATCGCTTGCACTGAGAAGGTTGAAAGCGGCTTTGCTCCCGATGTAGGAAACCGGAAACCAGGCGCTTTCTTCCGCACGGATCGCCATGACGACCAGAGATCGATCAGGGACATAGTTATCCTGACGCCATCGTCTTGCGATTTCCAAGGCCGCAATGACACCTGTCGCCCCATCGAAATTCCCGCCAGCAGGTACAGAATCCATGTGCGAGCCGGTCATGACGACGGGCAAGCCGGGTTCCTTGCCGGTTAGCGTCATATAGAGATTGGCACCGGCATCCGTGGCAATGTCTAGGGACAGCTCTTTCGCGACTGACTTCAGCAAGTCGTGAGCAGCCTGCTCGCCTTTGCCATAGGTATCTCGGCGAACGCCTCGCACATCTGGCGCGACGGAAGCGAGTTTGTCGAAAATATCTTCAAGGAATGTGTGTGCAGGCTTCATGGGAACCGGCGGCCTTCCTGGATTTTGTAATGGTCCTGTAATGTTCTACAGCGGCGAATCTCTTCCGGAAAGATAGATAAACTATATTCTCAAACAAGGAAAACGAATAACGTTCCGGAATCAATATGGTGTAGTTCTGAAGAATGATTTTTCGTGTTCAGAAGTCTGAAGCGGTTGTCCTTTATGCTTCGTGGAGACGAAAGGATGCTTTTCAGGCGATCTGGAACCGATACCCTCCCTGCCGTCCTGACGACAATCTGCCGTTCCGTTTTTGAGCGCGCTTAAGGAGATCGTAACGTGAATAGAATGAAATATGTCTTCCTGGGTGTGGCCATCTGCTCGACAGCTGTTGAACTGCACCCTGATATATCTATTGCTGCGACCACGACCGTGGGTGCCCTCAAAAAGAATAAGGTCATTGCCACGAAAGGTGTGACACTGCCTGCGGGCTCCGAGAAAAAAAAGACGCAGGTTGTGCAGGCGGCACAAAAGCAGAAGGTCGCCGCGTCCGAAAATATTGTCGTCACCGGCTCTTTTCTCGGTGCGGGCCGCAATGCGGATCCCAACCCGGTCCAGATCATCAAGGCCACTGATATCCAGAAGACATCTGCGACGACAATCGGAGATTATCTCCTCCGGCTGCCATCCATCGGATCCACCGGAAGTTCAAACGCAAAGTCCATTGCGGGAAATGGCCTGTCCTGCGTTGATTTGCGAAATCTGGGTCAGTCCCGTGTACTGGTTCTGGTGGACGGAAAACGTCAGGTCCAGACAATGGGCACTTCCACAGCCTGCGTTGATCTGAATGCCATCGCAACGGATCAAATTGCCTCGGTCGAAATTCTTAAGGACGGTGGTTCGGAACTGTATGGTGCGGATGCTGTATCGGGCGTCGTCAATATCAAGCTCAAGCATGATGTGAACGACGCAGCAATTTCGATGCGCGGTGGTATCACGGATGTTGGTGATGACCGTACGGGTCGTATTTCTGCGCATAAAGGATTTAATTTCGACCACGACCGCGGTAATATTTCGATCTTCGGTCAGTATATGACGCAAGGCGGAACATATCAGCGCGACCGCGCCTGGTCCCGCAATCCTTCCAGCAACAATCCTGTTCCGGGGGCTGCGGCCATCTTTGGATCGGCTATTACATCCCGTACACGTGTTGATCCAAGCGGGATGAACCTGATCAGCAATAATAACGGCACGTTCTCCCCTTACAATTCGTCCGATAATTATAATTATGGCATGGATCAGACGATGGTGGGCTATACGCAGTCTGCCAATCTGAGTGGTGATTTCCATTACGACATTAACCGTCATATGACGCTGTATAGTCAGGTCAATTATGCCCATCGTACAACATCGGGCATTACTGGACTGGGTGTACCGGGCAGTGGCAATCCGCAGTCCGAGCTGCTGAGCTCTCTGACCCTTCCCGCAGGAAATCCGTATAATGTCTGGGGCAAGGATGTCGGCCTGTACAAACGCTTTCCGGAGCTTGGGCCACGTGAGCTGAGCACAGCCGTGGATACCTATCAGGTTACCTCCGGTGCGCGCGGAAAAATCATCGGAAACTGGAATTACGACGCGTCCATGGCCTATGGGTCAAGCCAGTCATCCTTCCAGACCACCAATGACATCAACTACGCGCATCTTCTTCAGGAGCTGGGCATAGAGCAGCTTAATCCATCCAGTTCATCCAGCGCCGTGGTCTATAACCCATCCGTTTGTAACAGCGCTGCCGGCTGCCAGCTTGCCAATCCCTTCATGCCATGGTCCGGTCAGGCGGCCAAATACATCAGCTATACACAGCATAGTCATGCCAACTATCAGTTGAGAGATTTTAATCTTCGGATTAACAACAACAAACTCGTAAAACTGCCTTACCAGAATGGTGGCAATATCGGTCTTGCATTTGGCATGGAACATCGCAGCGAGCAGGGAAGTTTCAGTCCCGATCCGCTGATTGCTGCTGGGCAGATTGCGGGTGAAAGCTCTGCTGCGACGGGCGGTGGCTTCAATGCGAATGAAGTCTATGGCGAACTTCGTGTGCCGCTGCTTCAGAACGCTCCTTTCGCCAAAGACCTGACAGTAGGTGCGCAGGGCCGCTGGTCTTCGTATAATACTTTTGGTGATACCCAGAATTGGAAGACTAGCATCAACTGGGCGCCTACACGCAATATTCGCTTCCGTGCGACGCTGGGAACGTCCTACCGTCAGCCGAGTATCTATGAACTCTATGGCGGCAATACGCTGGCATTGACTTCTGCGATCGATCCCTGCTCACAGGCGAGTACTTATGGTGGCCTCAAGGCGGCAGTGATTGCGAATTGCGCAAAGGCGGGCGTGAACGCCAATAAATTCACCTCAGCCTGGTCGGGACAGCTCCCGGTCCTGTCGGGCGGCAACAAGGCCCTTCGGCCGGAGCAGGGGCGTACCTACACTTTTGGCACAGTCATCACGCCGCGCTTTGCTCCGGGCCTGAATGTTTCTGTTGAATACTGGCACTACACAATCAAAAATACGATCAATACCGTAAACCCGCAGTACATTCTCGATCAGTGTTATGAGGGTCTGAACAACTCTTATTGCAGCAGCATTGCTCCGAGGAGTTCTTCCGGCCAGATTACGCAGGTTTCCTCAGTTTACCAGAATATGGGCGGAGTAAAGACTGGTGGCATCGACTTTGATGTGAGTTATCCGATTCACATATCGATGAATGATACCGTTGTGATCGCCAATAACATGCAGGAAACGGTAAGCTATCTGCAGCAGAACAGTCCGGGTGGTGCATGGCTGAATTATAACGGTCGGATGATCTATTCTGCTGGTTATGGTTTCCCGCGCGTCAAGGACTATTTCTCTGCCAACTGGTATCATGGGAATTTCAGCCTGACATACATGATGAACTTCACAGGTGGTATGAAGCTCAATAATGGTTCGACTGATTTGACCGCCAAGACCAACTCGGTCTCCCATGTCAGCCCTATCACGTCGCATGACATCTCTGTCGGGTACAATTTCGGCAAATGGCACTTGGATGGTGGCGTGAACAATATGTTCAACAAGGCGCCTCCATACGTTCCGACCGGTGTTTACAACACTGCCAGCGGTTTGTACGCTGAAGAAATGATTGGCCGATATGTCTGGCTTCAGGCAGGAGCTCATTTCTAAAAAGTATAACTTAATCAAGGCGTGTTCTGGGAACGGTTTGTGCTGCTTCAGGAACATTCTGGGGTGCGAATTCTGGATATGGTTTTTGAAAGGGTCTGATGCCATGCGTTTGCGGAGATCTCTCTGCGCTTTTCTGCCCATGGCATGCATGCTCTTTTCGGGAGTAACGTGTGAAGCCGCCCGTGCTCAGGATACCCTGACGGTGGGTTCTGATTTCGGCGTGGCGCCCTGGGTCATCCGTGGTCCGAATGGCCCGGAAGGCTTCGGGATTGATCTCATCAACATGGTGGCACGGAAGATGGGATACCGTTCGGTCGATGTCGAAGATATTAATTTCTCGGGATTGTTTCCGGCGTTGTTTTCGTCACGGATCAACATCATGGTCAATCCATTGAATATTACTCAGGATCGTAGTGAAAGATTGCTGTTCAGTGAGCCGATTTTTGCTACGGGCAATGGGTTTATTGTTCTCAAGGGACAGAAAATCTCAGGACTGGCGGATCTGAGAGGTAAGGTTCTCGCTGTGAACCGCGGAACACTCTCCGATACCTGGGCGACAGTGAACCATGATCGCTACGGGTTTTCGGTTCAGCGATACGAGACTTTTCCTGATTCGGTTCTGGCTGTCATGACGGGCCGCGCCTTTACAGCGCTGAATGAAATTCCAACAACCGTTTATGCGGCCAGCCGAAATCCTCTTATCGAAGTCGGATACAAGGATTTCGACGGACGTAATTTTGGTTATGCATTTCGCAAGGACGATGTAGAGTTGCGGAACCGGACAGAAATGGCAATCGAGTGTCTGAAACAGGAAGGCGCTCTGGGGCGCCTTTATACAAAATGGTACGGCGCGCCTCCTTCGAAGGACAATCCGCTGATGACCATTTATCCGGGTTTCGGACCACCGGGTTTTTCCGGTTACGACCCTGCGTCCCATTCTGTTCAATGTCACTGACCGGGGCTTCATGACTTTGTCTGTCATTTCCGGAATATTCTTCTCCTGGATGGTCCATGCAGCAGATTTTTGAAAACTATTTTAATCTGCAGGTTCTGAAGGCTGCCTTTCCGGATGTATTGGCAGGCTTCTGGGTAACTGTGCGGGCAGCGGTGCTCATTATTGTGATGGGTGTCAGTGGCGGTCTGGGGCTGGCTTTGTTGCGGTTTCTGCGCAATCGGCTTCTGGATGCAGCGATCCGGTTTTACGTCGAAATTTTCCGGACGCTCCCTCAGCTCGTAGTGTTAATCTTCATATACTTCGGACTGCCTTATGCTGGCATCCGCTTTTCGGCATTTCTGTCTACAGTCATTGCGCTGTCAGCAGTTCTGGCGGCCTTTTCGGCAGAAATTTTTTGGGCTGCCATTGCAGCAGTGCCTGCGGGGCAGTGGGAAGCTGCGTCTGCACTGGGCTTCCGACGCCCGCAGGTCCTTTTTCTTTTCATTCTTCCGCAGGCCATTCGCCTTGCGCTCCCTCTGGTTACGAACCGTACGATTGCAATCACAAAGGGAACTGCGTTTGGCATCGCAGTATCGTTGCAGGAAACACTCGGGAGCGCGCAGAGCGTTATGTCCATAAAGGCCAATTCGTCACCGCTTACGCTTGCAGCAGGGTTCTATCTTTTGTTCTTTATCCCGCTTGTCATGTTCAGTCGTTATCTCGAACGGCATTTCTCGCATTAGGATGCCCTGAAAATGCATCTGTTTCTGGATAATTTCTTCAATATTCCGTCCCTGATAACCGTTCAGGCTCTGCTCTGGCAGGGGGTGAAGTTCACTCTGCTCCTTTCGGCAGCAGCGTTGCCCTTGTCGTTACTGTGTGGTCTTGCGCTGGCACTTCTTTACAGCTTCTCAGGGCGGATATTGCGTCGGATCCTTTTGGTGCTGATCGATCTGATGCGGGCTTTTCCTGTGCTCATGATGCTGATCCTGATCTATTACAGTCTCCCCTTTTTGGGGATCACGCTGGGTAGCTTCGCAGCGGTGGTGGCAGCGATTGTTCTTAATAATACCGGGTATTTCAGCGAGATTTTTCGCGCTGGGCTGGACTCCATTCCCAAAGGGCAGATGGAGGCGGCTCAGTCTCTTGGCTTTCATCGCGTCAAAGCCATGATCTACCTGATTTTGCCGCAGGTTCTGCGTAAGGTTGTTGCACCGCTGGCCAGTAATTCTCTCGAACTTGTTAAGACAACATCGATTGCGGGTCTTGTTGCAATCCCTGAACTTCTCCGATCTGCTCAAATCGCACAGGAGCAGACTTACAACCCGACACCACTAACAGCAGTTGCTGTCATTTTCTTTGTTCTGTTGTGGCCCTTTTCCCACTGGGTTTCGCGTCTGGAGCAAAGAGAGCTTTCGGGGCGTTCCAGAACGTGAAAATCCTCATAACAGGTGGCACGGGATTTGTCGGGTTGGCACTCGCGGAAGCATTGCTGAAGCTGGGTCATGTTCCCGTGCTTTTTGCAATGACGCCTGTTGCGCCCCAGTTCGGCAGTCGGGCTCCGTTTCGGGACGTAAAATTTATTGAGGGGAATGTTTGCTCGGCTTCCGATGTGGGTGCCGCAGTGGAAGCCTGCGCGCCTGAAATCGTCATCCATCTTGCTGCCATGACACCGGATCTTGCTACCGAAAAGGCGTCTCCGGCCCGCATGACCGAGATCAATGTTTCCGGGGTCGCAAACCTGCTCTGCGTCCTCCAGAACGCATGTAATGTCCGGCGTGTCGTGATCGCCAGCAGCGTGGCAATCTATGGACCCGTTGATCCGGCGGAGGGCCCTATAGAAGAGACCCGTCTTCTGGCGCCGCAGTCGCTTTACGGTATTACCAAACTGGCTGCGGAAAAGATGGCCCTCCGTCTGGGGGATATTTATGGGATGGATATCCGCCTGGCGCGGATCGGGCCGGTCTACGGGCCGTGGGAACATGATACCGGGGTCCGCCCGCTCCTCAGCCCGCAGGCACAGGTGCTGAGCCTTCTAAAGGCTGGCAAAAAAGCCGTTTTGGGGAGGGAGATGTGGGGAGATTGGCTTTACAGTCGTGATGCCGGGGCGGCGCTTGCGGCCATCGCGCTGAGTACCCGCTTGCGTCACGCAATTTATAATGTCGGCAATGGTCATGTCAGCGCTGTGGCAACATGGGGAACTGTAATGGCGGAAGCCCTGCACGCCCCCGGCATTTCGTTGGCTGGCGGAGGTGACGATGCCAACGTCCATTTTCCCATGAAGCAGGACAGGGCACCGCTTTCCATCGCACGCCTTCGTCAGGATACGGATTTCATCCCGTCCTTCACCGATACGTTGAATGATTATCTCACATGGCTGGAGCACTATCCCAATGACTTCTGAAAGGTCGCCCGCTATTCCACCCGTTCCGAATGTTTCGGTTGCAATTGACGTCCGGTCTCTGGAAAAGCATTACGGTAGCTATCATGCCCTGCGAAATATCAACCTTACGATCAATCAAGGAAGCAGGGTGGTCATCTGCGGCCCGTCTGGGTCAGGTAAATCCACCTTGATCCGCTGTATGAACGGTCTGGAGACGTTTGATAGTGGTGAACTGCTGGTGGAAGGGGTGCCAATCAACGGGAAATCTCGGAACCTGGACCTGATCCGCCGCGAGGTCGGTATGGTATTCCAGCATTTCAACCTTTTCCCGCATCTGACCATTCTGCAGAACCTCATGATTGCGCCGATGAAGGTTCGTGGCAAATCAAAAGCCGAAGCTGAGGCGCTTGCCCGGCATTATCTGGAACGCGTAAAAATCTCTCAGCATGCCGACAAGCTCCCATCCGCGATTTCAGGCGGTCAGCAGCAGCGCGTTGCGATTGCGAGAGCGCTGTGCATGCAGCCCAAAGTCATGCTGTTTGATGAACCAACTTCTGCGCTCGATCCGGAAATGATCAAGGAAGTTCTGGATGTGATGGTCGAGCTGGCGGACGAGGGCATGACGATGGTTTGCGTAACGCATGAAATGGGATTTGCCCGCAGCGTCGCGGATGAAGTCATCTTCATGGATGCCGGACAGATCGTCGAGCGTAATGCGCCTGACGCGTTCTTTCTGCACCCACAGCATGAACGTACCCGCGCTTTTCTTCAACAGATCATCCGACACTGAGGGCTACGCGATGCGTCTGTTAGATAAGACAGCAATTGTTACAGGTGCATCCTCCGGGATCGGAAGGGCCATTGCACTTCTTTTCGCGCGTGAGGGGGCGGTTGTCGTGGCCGCGGACATCACCGAGGATGTCGTGGAGGGTGGCGAACCAGTCATTCAGGCGCTTGGTCAGATTACACCGCGGGCTGTGTTCATCAAAACCGATATCTCCAGAGAGGATGAGGTCAAAGCGCTGTTTCGGCAAACCGTCGAGACCTTCGGGCGTGTCGATATCCTGATCAATAACGCCATGGTCCGGGGTGGTCTGCCTCTGGCAGAGACGGAAATGGCGGACTGGGACCGGGTGATGAACGTCAATCTGACAGGCGCCTATATATGCCTGCGGGAGGCCGTGCGGCAGATGCTGAAGCAGGACATTGTGAACGAGACCCGCGGGCGTATTGTCAATATCACGTCCCAACACGGCATGATTGGGGCACCGGACGATTTTGCTTACGGGGTCAGTAAGGCAGGTCTTGTCTATATGACCAAACAGGTTGCGACGGACTATGCGAAGGAATTCATTGTCTGCAATGCCGTGGCACCAGGCAAGATCCTGACCGGTAAGAAGGGATCGGCTATTGATCCCGCGAAACTGGAATATTCACGCCAGCGGACCGCCATGCCCCGATTAGGAACGTCACAGGATGTCGCTCATGCGGCTTTGTTCCTTGCAAGTGACGAGGCGACTTATATCGCCGGGCACAATCTGATGGTGGACGGTGGTTGGATGGCCCAATAATTACTGGACCAGTTCGTTGGGTTGACCGCTCCTCCGCACATCCTGCATCAACGTTAAGATGCAGGCCTAGAGAACTTTAATGTGCTATCCACTTGTTTTCAGCTCCAACGGGTTAGAAGCGTGACTGTCAGCACGACGCGCGACGTGTTGAAGCAATATCAGGTAGGACTATATTTTCGGGCCATTTTTCTGGGTGTTGCAACGGCCATGCTGGCAAGAGAGACGCCATCTTGGGAGATCGTCATTAAGCCTGCATTGAGCGTGACGCTGTTCGTGATTTTTATCCAGAGGGACGGCTCGAAAAACCTCTTGGCTCGGGCTTGTTTTGTGTGATTCCATGTTTCTTTGATGTTGAGGAGCGGCTTGCGCGATTAAGCGGGCTTGGTGATCAGCTCAAAGTGTTTTCCCGGACTGCGGATTTTGAAGTGTTGCTTCCTGCCCTGGAGAAGGCTCTGGCCTATTTCGACAGAAGCAAAGGCGGACTTCCTAGGTTCGATCTAGTACTGATGTTCAAAACTCTGCTCATCCAGGCTCTGTACAATTTGTCTGACGAACGAACGGAATATCTGATTGACGTGCTCTTTTTTGTATCCACTCATAAGGAGAGTTCCCGTTTTTATGGTTTGGGGTTGATGGGATGACGAGTGTCTCGGGGGTATGTCATCCAGTTGGGAATGGGGCTGTCGCGCATGGCCGAGGGGAGCGAACCCTCCAGCTTCTTCATGACAGCCGGAAAGGTCAGTGAGGACACCGGTGTCTCAGCTCTGTTGAACAGCCTTCCCATGGTACAGTGGCCGCTGGGCCGGACCGAGGGCGTGATGCTGACAGGTTCAGGGATACCCTGGAGGAACGAGGGATCAGCTCTCCCATGGTAGGAACGGAGATCCCGCGGAAAAGCAATCAAATATGACAAACGAAAATACAAACGTCTCGACCGCATCTAAATCATGTCCAGTCGACACAAGGACAGGCGATGGATCACCACACACTATGATAGATATTCGACGGCCTTCTAGCTCGCTGCAGCCTTAGGTTGCGTCGTGGACACCGCGTCCAAAAGGATTTTTCCGAGGGTGTCATAAATGCCTACAGGGTGGTCCTTGATGGAGAGGGCCACGCCCAGGACCAGACCTTTACCGATGTTTCGCTCGGGGATCGAGACGGCGACGCCTCCGACGCCGTTTATGAAAGCGCCCTGATCCGTCGTGTAGCCAGAAGCCTTTGCGCGGGCGATATTTTCAATCAGGATTTCATACTGACGCTTCGGTCTTTTTTTCTGAAGAACATCATTGATGGTTTCGTCCTCACAGCCAGCAAGGATCATTGTGGCACCCGGCCCAAATCCCAATGGGATCCGCCCCCCCACACCCTGCGTCAAAGAGGGTATTATTTCGTTTCCAAAATAGGCATCGATACAGATCGCACTGTTGTTCGAGCGTGCCAGGAGGAAAACGGCATCGTTTTCCTGGAGGGGCAGACCAGCGATCACGCTTCGCAGGCGGCGACTGTGCATCAGCCGAAACTGTGACTCATTAAGCTGAAAATGCCCGGTCGGGGCGAGGATATAGCGCCTTGTCTGCGGTACGCGCGTCACGAGATGTTCCTGCATCAGGGAAGCCAGAAGCCTGTGTGTTGTCGCTTTCGGGAGCTCACACAATGCGGCCAGCTGACCCAGCTCCTCTCCGTCGATCCCGGATAAAGAGAGCGCTTTCAGGATACAGGCTGCCTTGCGAACTGCATTTTTCGATTCGTTACGCATCCGCTGTTCCACCATTCGGAATTCTTCTGGAGATTAATTCAAGATGATTGATTTTGTCAGTTCATTTCAGCAGCGTCGTATCGGAAACGTTATGAGAAATTCCTGAAGGCATCAGGAACTCCGCGAGAGGGAAGTTCAATGAGGTCAGTGTGTTGTGGTCTTGCTGAAGAAAAGAAGCGTGTTATTACAACACGTAAGCTGGCTCTTCTGGTAACCAGCCTTGCTGGGATCCTGCCCGATTTTGCGGCTGCCGCCACGGCGGACACCACAGCGACCAAGTCTATCAAAACGTCTGTCCTCAAAAAAGCACACAGGCCTGTCGAGGTTGCTAGCAAGGAAGATGAACAGGTTATCGTGACCGGAACACGGGACCCGCATCAGACCGCGCGCAAAAGCATCAGCCCGATTGTCGTGATTTCTGCGAAACAGTTACAGCAGACGGGCCAGGCCGATCTGCGCGATGCGCTGATCCAGATGGCGCCGTCCATGACACGTTCGAACATGAATATCGGCAATTCGAACATGACGGATGCGATACAGCTTCGTGGCCTGACGCCTAACCAGACGTTGGTTCTGGTCAATGGCAAGCGCCGGCACACGACGTCCGTCATGACGGATTATACCGGGCCTCAGCAGGGTTCGATTCCGGTCGATATTGACATGATCCCGGTCTCGGCGGTGGATCACATTGAAATTCTGCAAGATGGTGCGGCGGCCCAGTACGGGTCTGATGCGATTGCGGGTGTTGTCAACATCATCCTCAAGCATTCGGCGCACGAACTTACGGCACAGGCCATCAATGGGGGTTATTATGCAGGAGACGGCTTTACTTCAGGGGAATCCGTCAACTGGGGGACGGACCTTGGCAAGGGGCGTGGTTTCTTTGATCTGAGCGCTGAATACAAGTACATGGACCATACCGACCGTGGCGGTATGGATGATCGTACGGGAGCGTATGACAACCATGTCTTGGGCAATCCGCGTCAGATGCGCGAGACGATTTCCTATAACATGGGCTATCATATCACCGACCACATCCAAGCTTACTCTTTCGCCTCCTTTGGGCACGTCAACGGAGAAAGCTACCAAAACTATCGTCTGCCCACGGTTCTGCCTGAAGTCTATCCCAACGGATTTTCACCGCAGATCACTCTGGCGCAGAACGATTACAGCTTTACGGGCGGCTTCAAGGGGCAGTTTATCGGATGGGACTGGGATGTCAGCACCACATATGGCGGAAACGTTGCCGATGTTGGCATGTTCGATACAGTCAATCCCGATCTGTATGCCGCAACAGGAAAAACCCCCACGCGCTTCTCTCCCATGATGACCTTCAATGATACGGAATGGACGACCGATGCCGGGATCCGCCGTGGATTTGATGTACCTCTTCTGGCAGGGCCGCTCAATTTCGCTCTTGGTGCCCAGTACCGCTACGATACGTATGAGGTCGGGGCTGGTGAGCCGGCGTCCTATTACGGCGGCGGACCGTCCGCGGATGATGGTCTCTCACCCATGTCTGCATCCAAGAACTTCCGTGATGTGACAGCCGGCTATATGGACCTTTCCACGCAGCTGATGAAGGGCTGGCAGCTGGATCTTGCCGGACGCGTCGAACACTACACGGACGTTGGTAATACTGAGACCGGCAAAGCCTCGATGCGTTACGATATCAATCCGATGATTGGTCTGCGCGGTACGATCAGCAACGGCTTTCGCGCACCGACGCTTGCTGAGGAACATTATTCCGACATGGGGGTTTCTCCGACAGGCGCTTCGGGCATTCTGCCTGTTTCCTCTGCTGCAGCTAGACTGCTGGGGTCCCGGCCTCTCCGTCCGGAGCGGTCAATGAACTATTCCGCCGGTATCGTGATCAACCCGATCCCGCGCATGCATATCAGCGTGGATGTCTATCAGATTTCCCTGCGCAACCGGATCACGCTGGGGGGTGTTTATAATGGGCAGACAGCCATTGATGCTCTTGAGGCCGGTGGGTTTGGGCTGCCCAGCGGGCTGATCCCTGAGGATGTGACGGCGCAGTATTTTGCCAATACGGCCAATACGCGCACACGCGGCATGGATATTACGGCGAATTACGAAACGCCTTTCGGACGGTTCGGGACCGTCAACTGGGACGTTGCGATCAATCTCAACGACCCCGTCATCACCCGGACTGCGACGGATGAAAACGGCAATTCCTTGCTGAACGCGCTCTATCGCGGGTTCCTGACAAGCTATACGCCTCACAGCAAGGAAATCATCGGCGGGACCTGGCGCAAGGACAAATGGTCCGTTTCCATTCATGAAATCCATTATGGAAACGTGGTCTCACAGCAGCAGTATGTTACTGGCCCCTACGCCTATTCCAACACGGTTTATCTGCCCTTCAACAACGGGGCGAACCAGCAGACGAACATCCTTGTGGGCTATCAGATTTCTCCTCGATGGAGGGTCTCGCTCGGGGCGAATAATATTTTTAATGCCAAGCAGCCTATTGTGCCCAAGAGCACGAACTATCTTGGTGTTCAGCGCTATAATTTCGACGTCCAGCAGATTGGATTCAATGGCGGATATTACTTCTTCCAAGTCAATTACAGCATGAAATAAGACCTTTACGCACCGGGAGACGCGAAATGCCTGATGTTGTTGTCATCGGATGTGGAATTAGTGGTGCGGCCACAGCCTGGGAACTTGCGAAATCAGGCTGTTCTGTCACCCTCGTGGACCGATACGGTCCTGCAGCAATGGCGAGCGGGTGGACACTGGCCGGCGTCCGGCAGTCCGGGCGCCATCCTTCTGAACTGCCACTTGCCATGGCAGCCGTGAAAATCTGGGAAGGTTTGGATGAGGAACTCCAGGCCTCCACAGGCTACGCGCAGCATGGCAATCTCAGAATTGGGCTGACCCCAGAAGACCTTCCGGCCCTGCGGGTGATTGCGCAGGACGGTGAGGCCGTGGGACTACCCATCGAAGTTCTTGCAGATGCACAATCCGTGCGCGATATCGCGCCAGCTCTCTCACCCGCGATTGCCGGGGCCACCTGGTGCCCGACAGACGGACATGCGGACCCGGATGCAACGGTAAACGCCTTTATCAATGCTGCCCGACGTCTGGGCGTTGAGACCGTTTACGGTGAGGCTGTACTGTCTCTCGAGAGCCGGAGCGGCCGCATCTGCGGGGTGCGTACCACCTCGCGGACCATTGCAACAGATGCCGTTGTCCTGGCGACCGGCATTTCCGGAAATGAGCTGCTTGCCCCTTTCGGGAGCCCCCTTCCGGTTGACGTCAAAAACGTGACGGTCGTGCGGACCCGGCCTCTGCCGCCCCTGCTCTCGCAGGTTCTGTCGGTTGCCAGCGCCTGCAACTCGGACGCCGCCTGTGCCGGGCGGCAGCAACTGGACGGGGCGTTCCGTTTTACAAGCGGGATCAAATCCTGGGGTGGCCTCATGCGTGAAAAAGACGGACGGCCCGTCATTGCTCCCACTGTCGCCAGCTTTCTTGAGACCCTTCAGAGTTTCGGAGATGTCGTCCCGGCGATCCGGGAGGCGGAAATCGACGCTTACTGGTGCGGTCTTGTCGATCAGACGCCGGATGCGCTGCCGGTTCTGGACCATGTCCCCGGTGTGGACGGTCTGGTGATGGCACGGGGGTTTTCCGGGCATGGGTTCTGTCTTGGGCCTCTGACCGGCAGGATCATGGCCGCTCTTGTTCAGGGGCAGGCTCCTCCGTTTGATATTTCGGCTTTTGCATTCAGCCGTTTTTCCGGTCTGATCACCCCTTCCTGCAGCCCCGTGACGCTCCATGGGTAATGGGAACCTCCTGTATGTGTTGCGGCTGGGCGGCGTGAAGATCCTGCTGCTGCTGCTGGTTTCGATAACCGGATTTACGCTCCTTCATCTTGCACCTGGAGATCCGCTCTCGCAATTCACGCTAGCCCCCGGCATGACGGCGGAGCGGCTTGCGCAGATCGCGCATGGCATGGGGCTCGACCAGCCTCTGTGGCGGCAGTATCTGCACTGGCTGCACGGCATCATGACGGGCGACTGGGGACGCTCGTTCCGGGATCAGTCGCCGGTTCTGGGCATCATCGTCTCACATCTGACCGCGACCATCGAGCTTGGTCTGGCTGCGCTGGGGATCTCGTTCAGCCTGGGGCTGGGCATGGGGCTGATGGGGGCCCTGCGCGCAGGACGAACTGTGGATGATGTGACGTCCGTGATCTCCATCATCCTTTTCTCACTTCCGACCTTCTGGCTCGGGCTGGTGTTCATCTACATTTTTTCCGTGCGGCTGCAGTGGTTTCCAACCGGAAACTTCAGCAGTCCGGGCGACCGGTTCATTGTAGGGTATCTCAGGCATCTTGCCTTGCCCGCCCTGACGCTCGGGCTGGTTTCCGTCCCTGTCTGGAGCCGGTACATGCGGACATTCGCGGGCGAAATCCTGAAGCAGGACCAGATCCGGACGGCACGGGCTCTGGGGCTGTCTTCCGGACGCATTATCGTCCACCGGCTGTTACGGGGCGCGCTGCTTCCGATGATTCCGGTGGCGGGGATTTATCTTCCGACCCTGCTCAGTGGGGCGCTCGTGACGGAGACGGTTTTCAGTTGGCCGGGGATTGGCCGTCTGTTTCTCGATAGCCTTCAGTACCGCGACTATCCCGTTGTCATGGGGGTTCTGATGTTCAGTGCCATTCTCGTTCTGGTCAGCAGCACGCTGGCGGAACTGCTGCATCATGTCGCTGATCCGAGGCTGAGGGCATGACGATGCGACTGCCTTCCATCCTGCGACGCCTGCTCGCCCATCCGCGTGGCATGGTTCCCACACTCTATGTTCCCACCATCATCGTGCTGTGCGGGCTCGGGCCGTGGCTTCTGCCGTTTGGGGAGCTACATGTTGATCTTTACCATCGTTTCCTGCCCCCTCTTGGAAACGGGCATCTGCTGGGAACCGACGAAATAGGGCGCGATGTTCTGAGCCGGGTGCTGATGGGGGGGCGCGTTTCCCTGCTGGTCGGGCTGGTTTCGACGGCCATCAGCACCCTGATCGGGACGACGGTGGGGATTGTTGCGGGTTACCATGCCGGTCTGGCGCGCTTCCTGATCACGACCGTGATCGATGCCGTACTGTGTTTTCCTGTTGTTTTTCTGCTGCTGACGCTTGCTGCGGTCCTGCATCCTGGCATCGGGACAATCATCTGCATCATCACGCTGGTGAGTTGGATGGAAGTCGCGCGCGTTGCTCAGAGCCAGACGCGGATTGTGCGGCGGCAGGATTATGTGACGGCCGTCGTGGCCATGGGCGCTGGCGATGCGCAGGTTTTGTTCCGCGAAATCCTCCCCAACATTCTGCCGGCCATCATCGTCAGCGCGACCCTTAATATCGCCCGGGCCATCCTGCTGGAATCCTATGTCAGTTATCTGGGCTACGGCATCCAGCCGCCCGATGCGAGCTGGGGAAACCTGCTGAACAATGCGCAGGAATACCTGGAATCCGATCCATGGCTGGCCATTATCCCCGGTGCGGTGATTGTTCTGACGGTCGTCATGTTCAATCTGCTCGGAGATGCCCTGCGAGATGCCATTGATCCATCGAGGCGCAGCTCATGACTGACAGAAATGCAGCACCGCTCCTTTCAGTGCGCAACCTCACCGTCAACTTCGGTGGCCCCGATATCGTGGATGACCTGTCGTTCGATATCGGACAGGGCGAAATTGTGGCGCTTGTTGGCGAAAGCGGATCTGGAAAGAGTGTTGGCTCCCTTGCGATCATGGGCCTGCTGGAAAACGCGACGATTCAGGGCTCGGCCTCCCTGTCAGGAGGGGCGAGTTCGGGCGGGCAGGAGGCACCTACTGAACTGGTCGGTCTTCCTGCCCGCAGGCTGCGCGCCCTGCGGGGACGGCGAATCTCCATGATTTTTCAGGATCCGCTTTCCAGTCTGGATCCTCTTCAGACAATCGGCGGCCAGATCCGGGAAGTTCTGAAGGCCCACACCCGTCTGACAGGAGCGGCTCTGCACAGCCGGGCGATTGCCCTGCTGGAGCAGGTCGGGATTGTCGATCCGGAGGGGTGTCTGGCGCTGCTTCCCCAGCGCCTTTCCGGCGGGATGAGGCAGCGGGTCATGATTGCGCTCGCCATTGCGGCAGAGCCAGATCTGCTGTTCGCGGACGAACCGACGACGGCGCTTGACGTCACCGTGCAGGCTCAGGTTCTGCGCCTTCTGAAAGGGCTGCGAGACCAGACGGGGATGGCCATGGTCTTCATCACGCATAATCTTGCCGTCGCATCCGCCATCGCCGACCGGGTGATCGTTCTTTATGCCGGTCAGGTGGTGGAAGATGCCCCGGCGGATGTGTTTTTCCGGCGGCCCGCCATGCCCTACAGCCGGGCGCTGCTGTCTGCGGCACCTCGGCTTGAGGCTGTGCTGGCGGGATACGGCCATCTCGAGGCGCCGCGTGGACAGGTTCCTTCTCCCGGACAGAGAGGAACGGCCTGCCGCTTTGCCGCACGCTGCGATGACGTACGGGAAACGCCCTGTCTCGCGTCCATGCCGTCCCTTGTCTCCATCGCGGCGAACGGAGAGGCTCACCATACCGTTCGGTGTGCACGTTGGGAGGAACTTGCACCATGAGTACGGCTGTTCTGAGTGTGCGCGGGCTTTCGAAAACCTATGTTCAGCGGAAGGGCCTTTTCGGCGCGGTGAAGGAGACGCATGCGGTCAGGAATGTCTCGTTCGATGTGGGGCGCGGCGAAATCCTGGGGCTTGTGGGAGAATCAGGGTCGGGGAAGACGACTGTGGGGCGCATGGCCATGCGTCTTCTGGAGGCGACATCGGGGCAGGTTGTGCTGTCGGGGACGGATATCACGGTCTATTCGCATGCCCGTCTGCGGTCTGTGCGGCGCAAGATGCAGCTGATTTTTCAGGACCCTTCGGCATCGCTGAATCCCCGACAGACGATCGGCCGTATTCTCAGGACACCTCTGGCGCTGCGAGGGATCGACAATGATCAGGACATTCTCGAAACGCTGGCGCTTGTGGGAATGTCGCCCGATATCCTGAACCGCACACCGGCCATGTTTTCAGGTGGGCAAAGGCAGCGGCTGAGTATTGCGCGCGCGCTGCTGATGCAGCCGGAACTGCTGGTGGCGGATGAGGCTGTGTCTGCCCTGGACGTCTGTGTTCAAGCGCAGGTGGTCAATCTGTTCGTGGATCTGCGGGACCGGCTGGGGCTTTCCATCCTGTTCATCGGGCATGATCTGGCGGTTGTCGGCGTTGTTTCTGACCGGGTGGGCGTGATGTATCGCGGCGTTCTGGTGGAAGTGGCCAGAACGGCCGATCTCTTCCGCCGGCCGCGCCACCCCTATACGGCGCAGCTTCTGGCGGCAGCACCTCGGCATGGCGCCCCGCTGCCTCCGGAGCCAGCATCTTCACAGTTTTCACAGGCATCGGGGGGATGCGTCTTCGCCCCACTCTGCTCTCACATGACGTCCGAATGTCTCAACAGGCAGCCGGACCTCAGCGAGGTCGGCCCAGCGCATCAGTCGGCCTGTCTTCGGACAGAGCTGCAACTGAGCGGTGTTTGAATGTTCATGATAACAAAGGACAAGTGTTATGGGACCTGAAGTCAAATCCATCGTAACCGATCAGCTTCCTCCCGAGAGCGCGGATGTTGTCATTGTCGGTGGTGGGATTGTGGGGGTCAGCACGGCCTATGCCCTCGCCAAGCGTGGCATCTCGGTGGTCCTGTGCGAGAAGGGGCATGTCGGCGGAGAACAGTCCAGCCGCAACTGGGGATGGGTCCGCCGTAATGGGCGTGATCCCCGTGAACTGCCACTGATGATGGAAAGCTTCCGGATGTGGAAGGAGTTTTCCGACAAAAAGATCGACACGGGATTTACTGTCTGTGGTGTGCTGTCGGTTGCGAAGACGGCGGCGGATCAGGCGCGGCATGAGAAATTCGTTGCCGATGCCCAGCCTTACCAGATTGGCAGCCGGGTCGTGACCGGGCACGAGATCAACAACATTCTCCCAGGTCTGGTTGGGACGTTCAGGTCGGCCCTCTACAACCCGACAGACGGCCGGGCCGAGCCACAGCGCGCAGCCCCGGTCATTGCGCTGGCGGCGCGGGAGATGGGCGCGAGCATCGTGCAGAACTGCGCGGTGCGGGGCATTGACAGGGAAGGCGGGCGCATCTGCGGCGTGGTGACGGAGCTGGGCTATATCCGCACGAGCCAGGTTGTTGTGGCGGGCGGGGCCTGGTCCCGGCTTTTCTGCGGCAATCTGGGGGTCTCCCTGCCGCAGATGAAGGTCCTCTCCTCGGTCTGCCGGACGGCTCCGGTGCAGGGGCTTCCGGATGTTTCGGCCTATCTGGGCTCCGTGGCGTTCCGCAAACGTGATGACGGGGGTTACAATATTGCTCCCAGCGTCGGGCTGAGCGTGCCGATCGTGCCGGACATGTTCAAACTCGGACTGCAATATCTTCCGGCCTTCCGTGCTGAGCGCAAAGCCGTTTCCCCACGTCTGGACAACCGGTTCCTGACAGAGCTTCTGACGCCGACGCGGTGGGACCTCGACATGCCCACGGCCTTTGAGAAGACCCGGACCCTTGACCCCAAACCCAACGTCAAGCTGACACGCTCCATGGTCGCGAAACTGGAGGCTTTCTTTCCGTCCGTCGGGCATATTCCGGTTCTGCAGCACTGGGGGGGCATGATCGATGTTGTTCCCGATGCGGTGCCAGTCATTGATACGCTTTCTTCCGTACCCGGCCTGACCATTTCCACCGGGTATTCGGGGCATGGATTTGGCATTGGCCCCGGTGCCGGTCAGCTCACGGCCGATCTGGTCACGGGCGCGACGCCTGTTGTGGATCCCACGCCGTTCCGGCTTTCGCGGTTTACGGACGGCACCCCCATCCGGCTGATCGGTGGCTTCTGACGAATGGCAGGCTCCTTTCAGCTCTCCCGCCGCCAGAGCCTGACCCTTGCCGCGGGATTTCTGGGGGGGATGGCCTGCCGAGCCTTTTCTCCCCGACATGCCGTGGCTGCCGACGCCCCGACTTCGGCGGTGGGGAACGCGCCATCCAGCCAGAGGCAGGTCATTGTTGGTCTGTCTCAGGAGCCGACCGTCTTTCATCCCCTTCTGCCTCACATCGAAGTGGATGACGGGGTACTGATGAATCTTTTCAGTTCCTTGTGGCGGATCAATGCCAAGGGGGACTTTATCCCGGATCTCGTCACCGCCATTCCGTCCCTTGAAAACGGGGATATTTCCCCCGATGGCAGAACCTGGCGCATCCGGCTTCGGAGCGATGCGCTTTGGCATGACGGACAGCCGGTCACGGCAGGCGATGTGCTGTTCACGCTCCAGACCCTGCGCGATCCGGCATTTCCGGCCTATACCCGCAGCGGCTTCGGCCTCATCGACCATATCGAGCAGACCGGCCCCTTCGAGTTGAGCTGGCATATGCGCGAGCCCTATGCGCCCTTTCATGCCGTACTTGCGAGTGCCATGATTGTTCCGTCGCATTTGTTGAAGGACAGGAGCGACACATCCGCCTTTTCGCGCGCGCCCGTTGGGTCCGGGCCATTCGTCTGGGGCGATCGGATTCCATCCGAAGAGATCCGCCTGAAGGCCAATCCGCATTATCATCTTCCCAAAGCAGAGATCGAGGAAGCGATCATCCGGTATATTCCTGATCTGACCGTGATGTTCACGCAGTTCGAGACCGGTGAAATCGATTATCTCGGCATGCAGGGCATTCTGCCTGACCGCTATCCGCAGGCCCGCACTCTTCAGAAACGGACCATCATCCAGGCCCCCCAGCCCTTCGTGGAAGGGCTCGCTTTCAATATGGGGCGGCCGTATTTTCAGGATCTGGCCGTCCGGCAGGCGATTTACGAAGCCATCGACAAAGAAACCATGCTCAAGACCCTTTTTCAGGGCATTGAGATATCAACGGAATCCTTCCTGCCCGCTGAATCTCCTTTCTTTAACCCCGATCTGCCTGCGCACCGCTTCGATCCCGATGCGGCCGCGGAAAAACTGGAACAGGCGGGCTGGCGGAAAAACCGTGATGGGGTGCGGTCGCGCAATGGCATCCGGCTGGAATTTACGAATGCGACGACCTCAAGCAATGCTCTTCGCACGCAGGCGCAGGAGATCATTCAGCAGTATTTGGCGGATATCGGCATCATCATGCGGATCGAGGACCGGCCCGCAGCCGTGATGTGGGGGCATTACTGGGTCAATTCCGAGTTCGATAGCGCGCTGGTTTCCGTTGATTACATGACCGGATCTGATCCGGACGCATCCAGTTTCTTCACGTCAACGGCCTCCCCGGCGAAAGGTGGACGGGGGCAGAATGTGTTCCAGTACGCCAATCCGGTTGTTGACAGACTGTTTCAGGAAGGGAACAGAACTTTTGATCGTGCAGCCCGCATTCAGTGTTATCGGCAGATCCAGAAAATCCTGCGTGAAGATCTGCCCATGCTGCCGTTCTATCAGGTTAATAATATTGAAGGCGTAAAGGATGATCTGGCGGGCTATGAAAGTAACGTCAATGTCCGCTCCAATTTGTGGAACCTGCCACAATGGCATTGGATATGACGATGGCAGGCAAAGCGCTCTGACAGAGCGATCTACCTTCGAGGGGTCAGTAAAGGTCTTCTTCCGAGCAGCTGATTGAAAGTTCGGCCACATTGGCTGTATTCGGCAGGTCCAGAACAGCCAGGATCATGCGTGCGATATCCTCTGGCTGCGTCATGTCCGCATCGCCTTTTGAGGTAATGCTCCGGGCCATATCGGTCGCGACGAAACCGGGGCAGACGGCCGTTGCCCTGATGCCATCTGCCCAGCCTGTCTTCTTGATACTATGCGCCAAGGCCACGGCGGCATGTTTGGTGATGGCATAGGGGCCCGAGCTGGCGGATTTGACACGTTTTCCGGAAAGTGAGGCTAGAATGATGACACGTCCCCGCTGACAGGCCTTGAGAGAGGCCCATGCGGCCTGAACCAGCCGGATTGGCGAGCGCAGATTGACCGTCAGCATCGTGTCCATATCCTCGTCACTGATATCGATGATTGAGGATGGGATCATGACGCCGGCATTCGCAATTACGGCGTCAATCCGGCCATAATGGGCGAGTGTGGCTTCGACCCATGCTTTCTCCTGATGTTGCTTCGCATCGAATGTGTGCACGAACATGTCCGGGCCGGACGTCATGGAAGATGCATCCCGGACACCCGCGCTAATCCGCCAGCCGGCCTGCTTCAACTGTTCGGAAAGAATTTTTCCGATACCACGACTGGCACCCGATATCATGACGACACGGTTGGCTGAGACTTCATTCATGATGAACTCCGTATTTCCTGAAGGAGATGGCCCAAAAGACCCGTGACAAGACAGTACGTTCGATGTGAAGCTGGAATGATAGACACAGCCTGGGAAAATGTAATGCTGTTTGATGAACTGTCAGTTCAAAAATTCCATATCAGGGTCTTGATTGCTGGAGCGTGCGGCATTTTCACGGATGGTTATGTTCTGGGCTCCATCAGCCCTGCCCTTCCCAGTCTGACATCGGCATTACATCTCAGCCCTCATCAGACGGGTCTGGTGGCGTCTGCTCCGCTGGCCGGGCTTTTGTTCGGAAGTCTTCTTGCTAGCCCGATCCTCGATAAAATCGGGCGCAGAATTCCTTTTGAATTCGACATGATGTCTTTTGTATTTCTGGCGTTTTTGCATGCTCTCACTTCAGATCTGACCAGTCTGCTTATCCTGCGTTTTATTATCGGTTGTGTACTGGGTGTCGATTACGTTGCCGGCAAGCTGTATGTCAGTGAGTTCCTTCCTTCGGCGTTTCGCGGCAAGCTGATGAGCTGGCTGAGTGTGGCCTGGGTGGGGGGGTATACGTCTGCTTACGCCATTGGCTATGTCATACATCTCGTCTGGCCTCAGGGGACGTGGAAAATCATTTTCATGAGCGCTGCCTTTCCTGCACTCTGTGCAGCGATTTTGCGCTACGGGATGCCGGAATCCATTCTGTGGCTTCTGGCCCGGCGGCGCATTGGCGATGCCCGCAGAGTCGCAGACCGCTATTTTGGTGCTGTTAAACTGCCGTCATGGAGTTCTGATACGCAGTCTACTGGACGCTCAGGCACACTGCGTCGTGTGGTGGAGTTATTCTCCGGGCAGCAATGGCGCCGCAGTATTGGCGCGACGCTTTTCTATGTTTTGCACAATGTTCCTTATCTTGTCCTGAGTGCGTTTCTGCCAGAAGTTCTGCGGAATGTGGGGCTTCATGATCCGTTCAAGAGCGGACTGTTTTATGATGCACTGTTGTTCAGCGGTGCTGTCACAGGATTATGGATTGTAGAGCGTTTCCAGCGACGGGCGCTGATTGTCGGTAGTTTTGTTCTTCAGGGGAGCTGTCTTTTCATCGTCAGTCTATTTGCGCTTCCGCCACTGATGACGCTCCTGCTTCTGACGGCTTTTGGCTTTATCCTGACCGCGGCGGACTGTCTGACCTATGTCTATCCGCCAGAAGTTTTCCCGACGGATCTGCGGGCCACGGGTGTGAGCTTGATGGTTTCCAGCAGTCGGCTTGTTGCGACATTAAGCACGATGGCCTTTCCCGCTGCCATCGCAGAATACGGGCTGTCGGCCAGTTTGGCAGCGATTGCCGTTCTTTTATTCGCAGGTGCTGTGATCTGCGGCTTCTGGGCTTCTGAAACGCAAGGGAAAAAGTTGTCTACCTTAGGGGCTAAAAACGCTAACAGCCGCTCGTGACGTGCTCAGTTACCATTGATCGTCCTAAAGAGTTTTTTTTGAGTATAGGCTCTGTTTTCGTGATCCCGAGCGCATGCGTCTGGCTTTTTCCCAAACGTTTTCTTCTCCGCCATCTGCCTTGCCGCGACTATCATCTTCTGGCTATGAGGCCTGAGCCTAAGATCGGACTTGGGTATAATCTAGCCGCTGCATAATCTCCAAGAAGCGGTGGGTAAGGTTGTCGGATTTCTTCTCGGTCGGGTAACATACACGAAACTTAAATTTCATGTCGGGTGAAAATTTTCGGACGATAATGTTCGCATCGTCAGGTGGGATATAGAATGGATGCACGATGGAGACGCCCAGCCCCGCCGAGACGAGGGACAGCAAGAGCGGTGCCGTGTTAACGACATGGGCGATATCCAGCGTTGCGTTTTCCTGCTGGAAAATGTCCCGGACCAGACGGGCCGTCAGTGTTTCCATACTGAATGAGATGAACGGGACGTTCGTCAGGTGATGCGGCGTGATGATGGTTTGTGCCGTAAGTGGGTGATCGCGAGGCATGATGCAGACCATCGGGCGCTCCATGAGCGAAACGCACGTGATTTCGTCCGACAGTTCCTGGCTGCCGATCACACCGATATCGATCGTCTTGTTGGTAAGGCCACGCATGATATCGATTGAGGGCAGGGAAACGATATTGAGAAAGACGTTCTCGTTTTTTTCAAGATAAAGTGCGGCTGCCCGGGAAATAAAACCTGTTGAGAGAGCGGGCAGGACGCCGATAACCAGCTCCCTGTTCTTGCGGCGCCTGATGGCCTGAACGACATCTTCGATCTTGTTGAGGCTGTGATACAGGTAGGACACTTCTTCATATAGTGTTCTGGCTTCGGCAGTGGGCCACAGGCGACCTTTTGCGCGCTCAAACAGTTCCAAACCGGTATCGATTTCTAGGTTCCGGAGCAGTTTGCTGGCCGCAGGCTGGGAGATGTTTAGCTCTACGGCTGCCGCACTGACGGTTTTTTGTTCCATCAGGGTCGTGAAGAGTTCGATCTGCCTGAAATTCAGGGGCTTCATCGCGGCCATAACCTTCCGGAATAGGATGGGTCAAAAACGGTCTTAGACAATTCATAATTGAATATGCAACGTTCTTGTGCCGAAAGAATGGGGTGTGATGTTCGATTGCGTCGTCATCGGGGGTGGAGTTGTCGGTTCGGCCATCGCCTGTGGTCTGACTTCGCATCTGGATTCTGTTTTGATGATTGACGGAAGAGACAGCTATCCGCGCGCTGCTCAGGCGAATTTCGGACTGGTCTGGTATCAGAGCAAGGGTGTGAGTATGCCTGCCTATCAGCGTCTCTCCCGGCTGGCGACCCGAGCCATCAGTGTATTTCTTGATTTGCTGCGTGTTTCAGCCGTTCGTCAGTGGAGCGGTCGACGCGTAATCACGCCGGATATCGTACCCATTTTTGGGCGCAGTTCGAGGTTTCCAGGAACGTATTTCTGTATCTGTCATTCGGGGGTAACGCTGGCGGTCTATCATGCTCGCAGCCTCGTTCAGCGTCTCTTCGGATATGTGAGTGGGCATGACGTCCAGCAGTTCAGTGCCAGGAGATTCGATGTTCAGGCTGCTTGAAGATGACTGGGGCAGAGTGGAGAGCACGGTGACGATCGAGATCGACGGGTATCCGGTCATCGCGCAGATCGGAGAAACGGTGGCGTCTACGTTGTTGCGTGTCGAAGCTTCCTGGAGCAGGACGACACCAGTCTCCGGTGCTCGGCGGGCTCCGTACTGCATGATGGGTGTGTGTTTCGACTGTCTGATGCTCGTCGAGGGAGAAGGGCTGGTGCGTGCGTGCCAGACATCTGTCCGGGCGGGTTTGAAGGTGCAGCGGCAGATGGGGCCAAGGAAGGTAGGGCCGTCATGTTGAGGCCTGATCTTCTGATCGTGGGAGCCGGACCGGCAGGAATGAGTGCTGCGATCGTTGCGGCGCGTGCGGGGTTGAAGGTTGTCGTCGTTGACGAGCAGCCGACCCCCGGAGGCCAGATCTGGCGTGGGATCGAAGCGAATGCGGGGACGTCCCGCGGCAGGGCGCTGGGGGAGCAGTACTGCTCCGGTCTGGCGACAGTCCGGACGTTTCGTGAATGTGGGGCGGTTTACTGGCCGTCCACTCGGGTCTGGCAGGTCGAGTCCACTCTGGGGACATATGTTACTGGTCCCGGGGGGACACGTGTGGTCGCCCCACGTCTGGTTCTGATCGCGACAGGGGCGCAGGAGCGTCCGGCTCCGTTCCGGGGATGGACGTTGCCTGGGGTCATGACGGTTGGAGCGGCGCAGATCCTGCTCAAAAATCCCGGAAGTGTTCCTTCGGAGCCTGTCTGGATAGCAGGATGTGGGCCGCTGGCGCTGCTTTATGCACATCAGCTGATCAGAATGGGGGGAGTGGTGGCGGGTTTTCTCGATACTCGGCCTTCCACTCCGCTGCGTGAAACGTTGCAGCTTGCAGGCAGGGCCGCCCTACGGAGCAGCCGTGAGCTTGCCAAGGGTGCGTCTTGGTATGCGGAACTGTACTGTCGTGCGGGACGCTATGTTCCGGATGTTGTTGATCTTCAGGCTCTGGGGACGGATCAGCTTGAGGGCGTACGCTACCGGACGGCAGCCGGACGGGTGGAAGAGATCAGGACGTCTCTTCTGCTGGTTCATGAAGGGGTTCTGCCCGAGCTGCATACGGTGCGCAGTCTCGGATGTGAAATCCAATGGGATGCCGGGCAGGCCGCATACAGGCCTGTTCTGAATGAATGGGGCGAGTGCAGCCATCCCGATATTCTGATCGCGGGGGATGCGGCAGGTATTGGTGGCGCCGTGGCTGCTGTCCATCGGGGCAGGCTGTCGGCTCTACGCATTCTACAAAGACTCGGGAAAGTCGCTGCTGAACCCGAAATGACCGAGGAGAACTGTCGGGCAGCCCTGGCGCGTGCTCTGGTGCTGCGTCCTTTTCTGGATCGGGTTTTCCGGCCGCGCGAGCAGGTCTTTGCGCCGGATGACGACACGATCGTCTGTCGCTGCGAGGAACTGCGGGCTCGTGATCTGTGTGCGGCGCTGTCGGGGAGCGTGGGGTCGAACCAGCTCAAGGCCTTTACCCGGGCTGGAATGGGGCCTTGTCAGGGGCGACAGTGCGGTCTGACCGTGGCGGCCTTGATTGCCGCCGCCGAGGGGCGGCACATGAGTGAGGTCCAGCCTTTCCGGGTGCGGCCGCCCCTGAAACCGCTCCGGCTCTGCGATCTGGCAGGTCTGGCAGATGAAAGTCGTTCGTCATGAGGGCAGGGCAGGCGACGACTGCCGTGATCGGCGGAGGGCTGCATGGTCTGGCCTGTGCGCTGGCTCTGGTGCAGCGGGGGCAGGATGTTGTGCTGTTCGAACGGTCATGGATTGGGCGGCGGGCATCGAGTGCGACGGCGGCAGGTGTTCGAACCCTGTGGCGTGACCCCGCGGAAATTTCTCTTTCCCTTGAGGCGCTGGAACGATGGTACCGGATGGATGCGCTTGTCGGGGATGACTGCGGATTTCGGGCGGGAGGTCAGATCAAGGTTGCCGAAAGTCATGCCGAGATGGAGGCACTGGCGGCCCGCTTCGCCCAGATGCGCGAGCTCGGGTTCCATCATGAAGAACTGATCGATGCCCGGGAACTGCGTCGGCTGGCTCCCATGATCAGTGAGCACTGTGTCGGAGGGCTAATCGCCCGTCGCGATGGAGCGGCTGACCCTCATCGGACGATTGCCGCATTCCGCCGGGCTGTCGAAGGACATGGCGCCGTCATTCGCGAAGGGATTGCAGTTATGGCGCTTGAACCTGCGGTCGGAGGCTGGCGTGTTGTGACGGATGCTGGAAGTTGGACAGTGCGTCATGTCGTCAATGCGGCAGGTGCCTGGGGCGCTCAGGTCTGTCGGATGGTCGGCGAGGTAATCCAGTTTGGGTACAAGGCTTCCATGGTGTTTGTCACCGAACGGGTGGAGCAGGCGTTCAGACCGGTGTTCAGCACGGTCGGTCGGTCCTTGAGCTTCAAGCAGTCTTCGCAGGGAACACTGGTTGTCGGTGGCGGGATCCAGGGGGGGGCGATCTGGAAAAGGGGTTAACGCAGGTTGATTTTCGTGCCCTCGCTAAAGGGGCAGCGGCAGCGCAGGAGCTGTTTCCGGCCATCCGGAACGTCCAGATCGTGCGGGCCTGGACGGGTCTGGAGGGGAAGACGCCTGACCTTCTGCCTGTCATCGGGCCGTCCGCACGTGCTTCCGGCGTCTTCCACATATTCGGCTTTTCCGGACACGGGTTCGAGCTTGTTCCCTTGGTAGGGGAGATTGTCGCCGATTGCATCACCTACGGTCGGTCCCGTTACGATATTGGCTCCTTCGATGTCGCCCGTCTTCTAACTTGAGGTGTGCATGATGTCTGGAAAGAACCTGAACGCTGAAAATAGTCTGTCAACGGTTGCTCTCATGCTCCAAATAGGAATGAATGTCGACGTAACGTTTGCCGCTTTCCCGGCCTTGGAGGCTGAAGAGCTGGCCTATTGCATGGCCCCCTCCACCCCGCATGATCCGTCTGCAGCCATTCTAACCGAGATCAGAACAATCCGTGCGATACAGGAAATTGTGGTCTGGAAGTACGAATTGCCCGATGTCGACTCTTGCATCCCTCAATGGAGCACAGGGCAATCAGGATATTTTCATCGGAAAGAGACGGTGTGGGATGTGTTTAAGTTCAGTATTGAAAATGAATGGTTGCCAAAATATCGAAAAATTTCCATGAAATCTCTCATATTTATGTAAAATTCTTTCCTTAATTACTTATATGTATCTTATTTTTTCAGTTCCTATTTTAGGGATATTAATTCTAATTATTCGATATTTGTGAAAAATCAGAGCGTGCCTGCTTACAAGACGGTGGATCTGGGCTTTGGTTATCATTTTCCGTCTTAAGGGCCACGGTATAATGCGACGCTGAGTGACTAATGGTTGTTATCTCAAATCTGTCGCAGTAGTCGTTGCTATTTCGAATTATATGCAGGGCGTTTACGGTACGACCATCGCAGCCGGTATGCCTGAGTATTATATGGCCGCCCTTTTGGGCTTCATGATGAATTTGTCCACGGATTTCTAAAAACAGAGCGTGCAACAGACAATTTTTCTGGAGGGAATTCATGAGTTTGCTACGGTCTGGACTTCTCGCGAACCGATGGGCCATTCTCCTGCTTATTATTGCTCCACTCAATTTTTTGCTGGGCGTCGACAGGAATGCCCTGACTGTATGCTCTCCCCTTGTGCGTGCAGATCTGCAGATTGGTGCAGTTGCGATGGCGGGGCTGATTACTACTGCAACGGCCATCTATGCTTTTCTGCAACTGCCAGCGGGGTGGTTTGTTCAAAAGATCGGTGTTCGTTGGGCGCTTTTCGGGGCTTGTCTGCTATGGTCAATCGCGACGCTCGCAACCGGGCTCCCACATTCCCTGTGGCAGTTCGCGGCCGCCCGGATTGCCCTTGGGATCGGTCAGGCGCCGGACTGGGTGGCGTCGATCCTCGCCTTGAAGCTTCTTTTTTCGGAAAAGGACCGTGAAGCTGCAAATTCGGTTCTGCTTGGATCTCTGTACATTGGTTATTCCGCCAGCGGATGGCTGACTGCCTGGCTTATGGGGTTCGCAGGCTGGCGATGCAGCTTCCAGATCTTCGGACTGGTGGGAATAGCCGTGAGTGTCCTCGTGTTTGTGCTGTATGGAGGGGCATCGCTGGAGCCTTCCCCGCAGGTCAGGGAAGATGGGAATGCCGGAAAACGCCCTGACATTCGCAGGTTACTCGGTGTCATGCCGGTTGCCCTGTTTTACGGAATCGTCTGCTGTCTGCAGAGCTTCTTTCACGTGACCTTTTCCCATTTTGTCATGAATCGTTTCGCGCTGAGTGCGACGACAGCAGGTCATGTCTTTTCGCTGCCCTGGCTGGTTCTGTACGTGGCTGCGATCGGGTGGGGCGCGGGTATCAGAAGTTTGAAGAAGGCCTACCCGTCATTCGGACTGCGACAGCAGACATATATGGGATGCATCGCAATCGTTATCGCCGCACTGGGGCTGGGGGGCGGTATCCTGTGCAGCAATATCGTGATGTGTCTGGGGCTGTTTGCCGTGTGCATGCTGTCAATCGGACTTTGTCAGGTTTTGACCTGGACGCAGGTGCAGCGTTTTGAATGGGGAGCGGCTATCGCGGCCGGGGCGGTTGCTCTGGCAGGAAATCTTGCCTCTTCCGCTGCCCCGGTCGGATATGAAATGATATTCGCCCGTTCTGGCGGATGGGGCACTGTTTCGCTGGTTATCTGTGTTCTGGGTGGAATGGGCGTCATCGTCTGGCAGCTGGCGCATCGGAAGGATGGTGCGGTCAGCCGGTTGGACAGCATGAGCATCCAGAAAGGTACAGACACGCTCTGAAGGTGACAGGATCGTTATGGCATCACGTCTCCTTGCAGGCGTGATGCCATGTAATTGCCAAAAGGCTCTCACGGTTCGATCCTGATTGATTGGTAAAGCGGTACGTCCGGCGATCGCCTGTTGGGATCAAATGAAACGCCGCCCTGCGAGGGTTTCTCGCAGGGCGGCGTAAAATGTTGTTCTGGTCCCGGTGTAAAGAGTTCCGGTTTCGCTTAGAAGGAAGACGAAATGTTGATGACAAAGGTCATGGGGGCTGCGAGGAAGTAGGCGGGTGTCGAGCCTGCGACGATCTGGCCATTCGTGGCACGTGTTGGTCGTGCATTGGGGGTGACAGTACTGATGCCGCCGAGATAGGCTTTGTTCGTCAGGTTCATGAAGTTCAGACGAAGAACTGGCTCATGCAGGACAAACCATTTCGGGAAGTGGTAACCCAGCCCCAGATCGACGGTTTTGTAAGCTGGCATCGACTGATCGTCCATAAAGGTCGAGTACTGGGAATCAACATATTTGAAGGTGACGTTGGCAAAGAATGGTCCTTTTGTGTACATTACCCCAACATTAGCCATGAACTTTGGGCTGAAAACCGCAATTTTGCCGGCAGTCGGCAAGGTCCCCGACGCCGTGTTGAAATTGTTATCCATCGTGGAATGGAGATATTGCCCGTTCACATAAGGCGCAAAGCCGTAAAACGGATGAAGGGAAGCTTCTGCCGTCACGCCGCGTACGGTCTGGCCGCCTGCTGCGATGGCGGTGTTGGTTGATGCGCCGTTGATGAAAGCCTGGGTCGTTACCTGATGATTCGTTAGGTTGGCATTGAAAAACGCTGCGTCGAAATTGAAAGCACCGTAGTAACGAAAGCCCAGCTCCTCGCTGATCGTGTATTCCATACGGGAATTGTTCGAGCCGCTCTGGGAGATTGCTCCCGTTGCGGTGCTGTAGATGTTGGGATAGGTGGACAGCGGGACAGGCGGTCGTGCGTTAGTTGTTCCGTTGATATAGACCTGCATGTTCTTGGTGATGTTGTACGACACCGATACGCGCGGCATGGGTTGTGTTATGGCCTGCGAGAAATGATATTGTGGCCCGGCGAGCTGGTTGGTGCCGGAGACGTAAAACATCATCTCTTTCACACCAGCAGTAATTTTTAGTTTGTCATCTAAGAAGCTCTGTGTATCCGAGACATAGAAATTATTGATCATCGTAGACATCTGATACTTGGCGCCCGCGATGAGACTGCCATTCGTGGCGTAAAGCAGGTCCTTGCCCATATAGCTGGACGCGTTTCCGTTAATGTCGAGAGGCGTAACTCCGGATGTTGCGTCCATGTTCCAGTGATCGAACCAGTAACCGAAAATCAGGTGATTGCTGTGGATCGGATCATATTGGATATAAGTGTTAACTCCGGTCTCGTATTCACGCTGTGCTGTATTCGCTAAGCCATTGACGCGACCATTGACGAGCGTCAGGTTTGACGTATCCAGGGAGACGCGCTGCTCTCCCGAATACAGAGAGTCGGGGTTAAGCGAAGTCTGGCCTGGGCTGTTGGAGAAATTCCAGTGGAAATAGGGCGTGATATGCAGGTTCAGGTGACGCGCAAGCGAGAATTCGTTCTGGAATGAAACCAGAACGCTGTTGCGGTGATAAATGTAGTTCTTCCAGTAGTTGGTAGTTACTCCAGGAATATAACTGGAAGCGTAGTTTCCTACGGAAAAATTATTGTTTGTCTTTGCAGCGGTTTCATAGGCTGCAAGCGTATAGGGGTTGCTACGTGCATTCTTCCAGTTATCGTAAGAAACAAACAGACTGCTGCGGCCGATGGAACCCCATTCCCTAAGAGCCTTAAAATCGACATGTGTCTTGTTGCTGCGTCCTGAACCCGCGAATATGTCAGCGGCGGTATAGGATGCGGAACCGAACAGGCGGATGCCGGAATGGCCGATATAGCCGCTGTCGAGCCGTCCAAAGACGCGTTGCGCGCGGTAGGATCCTGCAGCATAGGAAATCATGCCACCGGCTTTCTCTGACGGATCCCGCACTGTTTCGATCAGTTCACCACCTGAGGAAGATTGAACCGGGTCGTTGATCCGTGAGGTGCTGGGAATCAGCGTGATGTCAGACAGATTCTCATTGTCGGCATAGCTCTCGGTATAGGGATTGTAATAGGCCTGATCGACGCCTGGGACGCCTTCAATTGTATAGCCCAATTGTGTCTGCTGGAAGCCGCGGACGCTAATTGTGTTGCGAATGCTTAGGCCAAACGCATCCTGCGTTCCGTAATTGACGCCCGGCAGGGTGGAGACGAGCTGTAACGGTGAAGCGATGGCAGATTTGCGCGCAATGGCTGCAGCCGTAATGGAGCTTGTGGACTCTGGGGCAACCTGACGTTTCATAAAGCCGCCCGCCATGCGCCGTCCGGCTGAGACATGAATCTGCTCGGGATCTGACTGCACCTTGACAGCGCCTGCCGCTCTGCGGGGTGTTGGGTGAAATGTGGGAGGAGCGCTATGCCCGCTGTGAGGCCGGACGTTCTTCACGGAAGACGTTGCACCCTGGGCGCTTATGGGAGACATCGCACTGGCTGCAAATAGGAGTGTGGTTGCCGACAGGCGTCTGGAGAATGTGAAAGATGCCACTGACATGATCTCCGTTTTCAGGGCTCGCAGCAGGTTGCGATCGGGGGAGCTGGGTTTTTGTCGTTTCGATCTAGAAAGCATCTTCTGAAGGGCGTTAGAATCCAACACATAGCTGTTATTCAAAAAGTGCAGGTAAATCGTTTTGGCTGCTGGCCCAGGTGTATAACTGATATACTGGCCGTACATCAGGAAATTGCATACTATCGCTATGAATGTTTCGTAAAGGAACCAAAATGCTAGGGGAACGACCGGGTAGGCAACGAAAATTGAGCGGCATTGACGCGGATCTTGTCGATGAATTCGGGATGCGGCCTGTTCGGACATCGTGGGGGGCTGGCTGGATAATCCTTTTTGCCCTGGTGGCGCCGATCAATCTGCTCATGTCTCTGGACCGTCAAGCCATGACGCTGTCAGCTCCCCGGATACAGGCGGAATTCGGTTTTTCCCTCGTCCAGATTTCTATCATCATTGCCAGTGTATTGTGGACCTACGCGCTGCTTCAGATACCGGCCGGCGCTCTGGTGAACCGTTACGGTCCTAGAAAATGCTTGTTTGTTGGCTGTCTCGCATGGTCGGTCGCAACTATCATGACGCCTATGGGCAGTTCGTTTGTCAGCTTTCTATTGATCCGCCTTGCGATGGGGATCGGGCAGTCTCCGGACTGGTCTTCCAGCATTGTGACTATCAACAACTGGTTTCAGCCCCGTCGGCGGGCCCGGGCGAACGCGGTTCTTTTGGGTTTTCTCTATCTGGGATCGGTGGTCGGTGGCCCGATGTTGACGCAGATGACGGCTCATTATTCTTGGAAACTTGGGTTTTACGTCTTTGGCGTAGGAGGAGTGATCTGGAGCTGCCTGTGGAGCATCTTCATGCGTGATCGTCCGGCGATGGCGGAGGCGACGGTTGAAGGCGTGAAACCTGCGGTAGATCGTGTGCCCATGAAACGCTTTATGCGCTCACGGCAGTTCTGGTGCATCGGTATTCATTACATGTGCCTGCTGACCATCCAGTCCTTTTTCCTGACGCTGATGCCGTTCTATCTCATGGATCACCGGCATCTTCAGTTCACGTCGATGGGATGGTTGTATTCCCTGCCATGGGCCTTCCTTTACGTTTCCGTCTTCCTGAGCGGTATGATCGCGGACGCTGTGCTCAGGCGGACGGGCTCTGTGTGGAAGGCTCGGACTCCTATGGGCATGATCGGGACGTTCTGTTGTGGTGCGTTGGTTCTGGTTGGTGATCATGTGCAGAATGTAACGGGCATGATCGTGATTTTCGGAATTGCCTTGGGCTGTTCCGGGCTCAGCCAGATCTCCATCTGGACCTCGGTTCAGGATCTGACGTCCGGGCAGGCGGGGATTGTGGCCGGGTGGACGACGTTCTGGGGAAATGCGGCTAGTGGTGTTGCGCCAATCGTCATGGTGTATATCGTCAGGATGACAGGAAGCTGGTCCATGGCTCTTTTTCTGCCATTCATTGCGGGGATGATCGGTGTGGTCTGCTGTTCGGGCACGCATCCGGAACGTCCTATTGAAGGAACATAGCGTGGTGATATCGGCGCCGTTCGTCCAGAAGAGAGCATCGAAGGGAAAGACGCCGGTACAGGCTGTCCCTGCTGCGAAACAGGTGCAGTATTCCCAGAACTCTGATCGCGCCGCGCAGCTTCTCATGATTCTGAACGAACATGGGCCGCAGGGACTGGCGCTAGGCCAACTGGCCGAGCTTGTTTCAGCAGAAAAATCGGCCGTTCATCGGTCCCTTCAGGCATTACGAAGACATGGTTTGGTCGTGCAGGCGGCCCAGCGGGGACGCTATCGTCTTGGCCCGGCAGCTCTGGCGTTGGGAAGATTTAGGACAAGTCCCGTGGAGCGTATCCGGCAGTGGCAGCCTTATCTCGCCTTGCTGGGGCGGGAGTTCAAGGCTTCGGTGTTCCTGCTCGAACGGACGGGGCTGGATGCGATCATTACCGATATGTACATTACCGATAGTCGTCTTCCCATTCTGGGCCATGACGGGTTGGGGGGACGCTTACCGCTCGGTTACGGCATGGGAAGCACGGTCATTCTGGCGAATCAGGACCCGGACAATCAGCTGGCAATCCTGCAGGCGAATGCATCGCGTTATCAGGCACTGAACGTTGACCTTGAGGCGTTGCAGGATCTTCTGGCTCACGTCCGTGAGGCGGGCTACGATTCCCGACGCAACGCGGTGATTCAGGGCATTTCCGGTATTTCCCTACCCATCCTTGAAGGAGACGGGACATGTCGGGCGGCGGTGACTGTTGCTAAACCGACGGATGAACTGTCTGACCAGGAGGCCGGACAGATTATAGAGAAAATCAGGAGTTATCTCGAGCTCCTGTCCTGACGTTGGGAATCTGATTCTCTTTATGTTCCGGGGTCAGGCCATGTCCTCATCCTGGCACGTGAAGCAGAGTTCGGAAACGCTGGCTGTGTTGGGCAGGGCAAGAGTTGTTGCAACCATGACAGCGATATCGGCAGGCTGCGTCATGTCTTGCGCTGTCCAGCCGGCGGTGTCTCGTGTCATGTCTGTGGTGACGAAGCTTGGGCATACTACGATGGAGCGGATTCCGTTGTTCCAGCCTGTCCGCCGGATTGCAGCGGCAAGGCCGGACGTGGCAAATTTCGTGATGGCATAAGTGCTCGATCGTGCGGATTTGACGCGCTTTCCCGACATGGATGATAGCAGAACGATGCGCCCCCGCCCGCCAGCCGCAAGGGCACTCCATGCTGCCCGGACCAGCCGGGTGGGAGAGCGGACGTTGACCTGGAACATACGCTCCAGATCGGTGTCGTCGGTTTCAAGGATCGATCCGGGGATCATGATGCCTGCTGACAGGATCACGGCATCGATCCGGCCGAACACACGTATCGTTTCTGCCACCCAGGCCTCTTCCGAAGCCGGATCTGCAGCATCATATGGACAGGTCAGATGGGGTGCTGTCAGCCAGCTTCCATCCACGTTCCGCATGCCGGCGCTGATGCGCCAGCCCTGATCTGCAAGACGCTTCGCAATAGCGCGGCCGATCCCCCGGGATGCGCCTGAGATCAGGGCAACACGCCCGGAGGGCAGGGGAGAGCACTGTTCCGACATGATGTGATCTCCTCGTTTGGGTCATAAAACGTCTGGTGTTCCGTAGCCGCCTGCGCCGGGGGTAACTATTTCCACGATATCCGAGGGGGCGAGCGTGGCATTGCCACGGACCATCGGCGCTGTGCATTTCACCTGCGCCATACCACCCGGACCGCCGCCATTCAGGCCCCAGGGTGCCGTCGAGAGGCGGGACATGCTGCTGGAAACGTAACATTCCTCTTCTGCCCGATAAACGCGACGCAGGCCGCGGCCACCGGTGAATTTTCCGTTTCCGCCGGAGCCTTCGACCAGTTCGTATCGTAGCAGGGTTAGCGGGTATTCAGTCTCCAGTGCTTCGATAGGCAGGTTTGAGGTGTTGGTTAGATGGACCTGAACTCCATCCAGACCATCCTTGTTGTATCGCGCACCGGACCCGCCGCCGATGGTCTCGAGATAGATCCAGAACTTGTTGCTGCCATTGCGTGTTCCGCTGAACGTTGCGGAGCCGACGCAGCCATTGGCCGCTGCAGTGATGCTTTCGGGGCAGACAGGGGCCAGTGCGGCCATGATGATGTCAACAACCCGCTGGCACGTCGAAATCCGTCCCATGACGGCAGCGGGAAGTGCGCAGCAGAGCAGGGTGCCGGACTGAGCCTCGACATGGAGCGGTCGGGCCAGACCGGCATTGGGTGGGATCGTCGGATCGACGATTGATTTTATGGCGTAATACACAGTGGCCAGCAGAGCCGAACGCGTCATGTTGAGATTGGCACGGACCTGTGGCGGGCTCTGAAAGGCAAGGGTCATTTCATCGCCCGCAATCGTAATCAGGCAGCCGATTTCCATGATCTCGGGATGGTCGATGGTTTCGAACAGGTCGGAGGCTGTGTAGGTGCCATCCGGGATGGCTGCGATGCCCGCGCGCATCTTGCGTTCGGCATAATCCTGGAGGGTCAGACCTGCGCTGATCATGACGTCAACGCCGTATTTCGTGCAGAGGCTCTTGAAACGGCTCACGCCGAGCCGGTTTGCAGCCATCTGGGCGCGAAGGTCGGAGATGCGCTCGTCCGGTACCTGACAGTTCAGGAGGATCAGGTCCTGCACGTCCTGTTGCAGAACACTTTGTTTGTAGAGCTTGATCGGTGGGATCCGAATGCCTTCCTGAAAGATGTGGGCATCACCCCGATCGGCGAAATCCGAATGATGGGCAGTGTTGATGGCCCAGGCTACAAGCGCGCCGTCCACGAAAATCGGTTCGGCCAGGACGATGTCGGGCAGATGCGTGCCGCCGCCTACGAAGGCATCATTGCCGATGAACACATCGCCCGGTTCAATTTGATCTGCCGGATAACGCTCCATGACTAGGGGGATGAATTCGATGAACGATCCCAGATGCATTGGGATGTGTTCAGCCTGACACAGCGTGTAGCCGAACTGGTCGAACAGTGCTGTGGAGCAGTCGCGGCGTTCCTTGATGTTCGTTGAATAACTGGTGCGTACGAGGGCTTCGCCCATCTCTTCCACGACAGAAGCGAGTGCGCTTCCGATGATTTCGACGGTGACGGGGTCGAGGGCGATGCGTTGGAAAGACGTCATGATTCAGGATCTCCGATGCGTCGTCAGAATGTTGAGAGAAGGCAGAAAAGGTTAACGGAAACGGTTGAAGCTGAAGGAGGCCGGATCGACAGAGGTCGTCACGTTCCGGACAATGTCGGACAATAGCTTGCCGGCCCCTGGTCCGATGCCGAAGCCATGACCGGAGAAGCCAACTCCAAGAACCAGACCCGGAATTTTTTCGGCACGGTCGATGATGGGCACGGCATCCGGTGTGACGTCGATCATCCCACCCCATCGTTCCACTTCACGCATGGTACGGAAGGGCGGAAAATCTCGTTTGATGATCCGTGCTGCCTCTTCCAGAAGGCCGTGTGATGGTTCGGGGTCCAGTGTGCGGATCTTTTCGAAAGGTGTGACACTGTCGGGCGTCCAGCGACGCTCCATTTTCCATTCGTCCAGAAACGCGCGGCTCAGACGAAGGCGCAGCTCCTTGTGGTTCTTCAGATAGGAGCCGGCAAACTGGCGTAGCTGACGGAATGAATCCGGGGTGATTTCCGAAACACTCGCGTTCCGGCGACTGATGTTATAGCCGCCCTGAATGTTGCGTCGGAAGGCAAAGTCGCTGCCGCCCACTGTTTCTTCCGGAGCGCCTTCCACATTGTCCACGCGCATGACGCTGCCAAGGACATTGAGCGCTGGAAGGTTGATGCCTTCATTCCTCCCGAAAAGCCGCGACCATGCTCCCCCGGCCAGAACAACGGTGCTGCATCTGATGCGCCCGCGTTCGGTGATGACACCCGAGATCCGACCGCCCTGACGATCCAGAGCACGAACGGCACAATGCGTCAGGATCGCCGCGCCGTGCTCCCGCGCGGCTTCGGCGACGGCCGATGCGGCCATGGTCGGTTCTGCCCTGCCGTCTGTGCCGCAGAAGAGACCGCCCTGGAAGGTGCGCTGTGATCCCGCTGCCATCTCGGCCGTCCGGGCACCATCCAGGAGCGTTGTCTGGATCTGGTAGCGGTCGGCGATATCTTTCCAGTTCCGGAATTCGTTGAGCTGCTTTTCGTTATCGCAGGCATAGAGGATGCCGCACTGTCGGAAGCCGGTTTCGCGTCCGGTCAGTCTGTTCATCTCGCGCCAGAGATTGAGACTGCTCATTCCCAGAGGGAGTTCACGCTCGTCGCGCCCCATGACGCGGGTCCAGCCCCAGTTGCGGCTCGATTGTTCGCCCCCGATAACGCCTTTTTCGCAGAGCGCAACGGAAACGCCTGCGCGCGCCAGGAAAAAGGCGGTCGTTACGCCGATAATGCCGCCGCCGATCACGACGACATCGACAGCTTCAGGCAGGTTTTCATCCGACTTCACGGGAATGACCTTCGGCGCCATCTTTTTTGGTCCTCGAACTGAAAACAGGGTCGTTTTTTATCGATGACAAGACGTGCCATGACTCTTTGCGGCGTGTCTTGGCATAGCTGTTATTTCAAAACGGGTCTTATTCCGCGCCGAAAGAGGTGGGTATCCTCAACAGATCACGACGCAATCAATGAGCGGAGCGGAAAATGGCGTGGAGACTTGGTGTCGATTCTGGTGGAACGTTCTGTGACATCTGTCTTTATGATACGGAATCGAAAAGATTTGCGATCTGGAAAGTCTCTTCGACGCCGGATGATCCGTCACGCGGAATTCTGACCGGTATTACCGAAGGACTGAAAACGGTTTCGGCCAAAACCTCGGATATCAGCTTTCTGGGTCATGGCACGACTGTCGGCACGAATGCGCTTATCCAGCATAAAGGCGCGCTGACTGGGTTTATCACTACGGATGGTTTTCGTGATCTTCTGGAGATTGGTCGCCAGCAACGTCCTAGCCTCTATGATACGCAGGAAGACAAGCCGGAAACTCTGGTGGCTCAGGCCCTGCGGTTCGAGGTGCCGGAACGTGTGCGGCACGATGGCACGGTGGAGGTCACGCTTGATGAGGAAAGCGTGCGCGACGCGGCACGGGCCCTGAAAAAAGCAGGCGTCAAGGCGGTGGCGATCGGCTTTTTGTATGCATTCATAAAGCCGGAACATGAGCGCCGTGCCTATGAGATCGTTCGGGAAGAGTTTCCCGAAGCCTTTACCTGCGCAAGCTATCAGGTCGCCCCTGAATTCCGTGAATATGAGCGTTTCTCGACCACGGCGGTGAACGCTTATCTCGGCCCGGTCATGGAAGTCTATATTGCCCGTCTGGGGGCACGTCTTCTGGAGCTGGGTCTCTCGGTTGCGCCTCGGATTACGCAGTCCAATGGTGGTGTCATTAGTTTCGATCTGGCGCGCGCCCTGCCGGTGCGAACGGTTCTTTCGGGGCCGTCCACCGGAGTTGTCGCGGCGCAGGCCATCGGACGCGTCATCGGCATCCCCAACATCATCACCTTTGATATGGGAGGCACCAGCACGGATGTTGCGCTGCTGAAGGACGGCACCTGCCGTCTGACCGGTGAAGCGGAAGTGCATGGCTATCCGGTCAAGGCGCCTATGCTGGATATCCATACGGTCGGTGCAGGGGGCGGTTCGTTGGCCTATCGCGATAATGGTGGCCTGCTGAAGGTCGGCCCCCAGAGCTGCGGCGCTTTCCCCGGACCCGTCTGCTACGATCAGGGCAATCTCACACCCTCCACAACCGACGCCAATGTCGCATTGCAGACTCTCAATCCGGAATTCCTGCTGGGCGGCCGTATGGCGATCCGGCGGGATCTGACCATGGAGCGCATTGGTCTTCTGGCCAAAGAGCTCGGCATGGATGTGATGGCGACAGCGCAGGGAATCATTTCGGTCGTGACCGCCAACATGGCACGCGCCGTGCGTGTCATCAGCGTGCAGAAGGGACATGATCCGCGTGACTATGCCCTGATGGCGCTGGGCGGGGCGGGTCCGCTGCATGCGGTGCGTCTGGCGCAGGAGCTGGACATGAAGCGTGTTATTATCCCGCTGACACCCGGTGTGATGTGTGCACTTGGCCTACTGCTGACAGATCTGCGGGCAGATTTTTCAAGTACGCAGATTATGGTCGCGCATCCGGGTATGTACACTGATATCGTGTCGATTTTCCGGGACCTTCTGAAACAGGCTAATCACTGGTTCGCTCAGGAAAATGTCCGTGAGGAAGATCGTGGCCTCAGGATGAGTGCGGATATGCGCTATGTTGGGCAGAATTACGAGCTAGCGGTGGACATGCCGGTTTCGATCGATGCCATGAGTGATGAAAGTGTGACTGATATGGTCCGCAGTTTCATTGCGACGCATGAAGCGCAATACGGTTTTGCCTCACAGACGGATCCCGTTCAGTTCGTGACCTTCCGTATCGAAGCGATCGGGAAAGTGGAAAAAGCTGCATTTACGTCACATCCGGATTCTGGCCCTGATGCGCAGTCCGCTATTACGGGTGCGCGCGATGTGTGGTTTCCTGAGACGGAAGGCTTTGTGTCGTGCCCGATTTATGAACGTAGCCTGCTCAGAAGTGGGAATGAGGTCGCCGGGCCAGCGATCATCGAACAGATGGATGCCACGACGGTATTGCCGCCGGGAACACGCGCCATTGTCGAACCACATCTCAATCTCATTGTTGAAACAGGGCGCTAAGCCCTGCTCCAATCCGTTGTTGGGAGGTCTTATCCGGGTTTGTTCCCGGATAAGACCTGAAAGTTTCAGAAGTCTGCTGTCAGAGGGTCAGGTCCGATGCGGCCATCGGGGCGGTCCATCGCCGCGATCTGTTCCATATCAGTCGCGTCGAGCGTAAAATCGAAAACGTCAATGTTTTCGGCGATTCTGGAAGGCGTGACTGATTTCGGGATCACGATCAGGTCGCTTTGGAGATGCCAGCGGATGATGATCTGCGCGGGAGATTTGCTGTGCTTCGCGGCGATTTTTTCGATGATCGGACTGTTGAGCGTACGTCCCTGTCCAAGTGGGCTCCACGACTGGGTATGGATGCCTTTTGAGGCGTGAAAGCTCCTCAGGCTATGTTGCTGGAATTCGGGATGAAGCTCGATCTGGTTGAGTGTTGGGGTGACACCCGTTTCTCCGATAATTCGTTCAAGATGGGTTTGTGTAAAATTCGAGACACCAATCGCGCGAACACGGCCTTCGTCCCGCAGACGGATCATGGCCTTCCAGCTTTCGACATAGAGATCAAGGCGGGGTGCTGGCCAGTGGATGAGGTAGAGATCGACTGACGCTCGGCCCAGCTTGTGGCTGCTCACGTCAAAGGCGCGGAGGGTTTTATCGAAGCCTTGATCCGTATTCCAGAGCTTGGTTGTGAGGAAAGTTTCGGGATGCTCTTCTAAGCCTGTCCCGACACCTTCTTCGTTGCCATAGATCGTGGCGGTATCGACAGCGCGGTAGCCAGCAGCAATTGCGCATTTGACGACATCCGCCGTCTGATCGGCGGGAGTTTGCCAGACACCCAGCCCCAACTGAGGTATAGCGACGTCCCGGCCCAGGGAAATAATGGGTTGTTCAGTCATGATGCGAATTCCTGTGCTTAAAGGTGCAACCGGTGTTGTTTCATGACGCTGAAAGGGGACCAAGGCGGTTTTATGTATAGCTGTTATGGAAGGAAAAAAATGCTGCGGTGAGCAATACTTTTTGATGAAACCCCTTCTTTTCTCGGAGAAAGACAGATGCCGGATATCATCAAGGTTAAATCAGGAAGCATGTACGAAGAGCGCAACAGCTATTCGCGACTGGTGGCAGTTGGTGACATGCTTTTCGTCGCTAATACGGCAGGTATTGATTATAGAACGCGGGAAATTTCGCCTGACGTCGCGGTCCAGGCCCGGCGCGCGCTTCAGACGATCGAGGGGGCGCTCAATTCGGTGGGATCGTCTCTTGCGGATGTGGTGCGAATTATTACGCATGTTCCAGATCGCGCGAACATGGCTCCCGTGGCTCTGGTTCTGGGGGAGGTTTTCAAGGGAATTGATCCGGCCGCGACAATGGCCTGCACACCTCTGGCGCGCGATGATCTGAAGGTGGAATTTGAAGTCACGGCAATCCGTGGCGTTTCGAAACAACCGCAGGAATATCTCAGGATTTCAGTCTGACGGCAGTGGGGGAGGCCATTCGTCCTGAATGGCCTCAGAAAACAATTTCTTCTGCTGTCTGTAATGCGCTATTCAGAGAAGATGTCTGTATTGCCCGTATGTTTGGCTGTGTATTCGCGGGAAGTTGGGGCCAGAGAAAATCGTCCCGAACAGTTTCGATCATTTTCTTAATTTGGGTGACAAGCCCGGCGTTAACCGGGCGGCTCTGGGACGCTGCGAGTGCGATGGTACGGTAGAGTGCTGGTTTAGTGATCAGTCGGCAGCGAAAATAGCCGGAGAGAATTTCGCGTTTCAGGGATGCTGCCGGTAGCAGGGTCGCTGCCATCCCGGAAGAGACCACCTGAAGCATAGAAGAATAAGAATCACATTCGCATTGTACGGTCAGATCAAGCGCGTTCCGGTTGGCCCATGAGGCGACGATCTGCCGCAGGCCATGTCGCTTTCCTGGTAAAACTAGCGGGATCCCGGCAAGCTCAGCCGCCTCAATCGTCGCCCCGATGTCTGCTGCTTCCGAGGCGGTAGGACAGGCTTCGATGAGATAGAGTGGCTGCGAGAGCACGGCTTCCAGATTGGGATGAGCAATTCCTGGTGCATCATAAAGCAGTGCGACATTCAGTGAACCGGCATTTAGGTTGTTCAGAAGATCGCCGTTGCAGCCATCGAGAAAACGGAGTTCGGCATCCGCATGGGCGTTGCGCAGGGCACGGGCAAGCGGTGGTAGTAGAATGGCGCTGACGCTCGCAGGCATCCCGATGGAGGCAGAGTCCAGATAGTCTGGTGAGAGGTGGCGGATCTGGTTCTGTGCGTCTTGGATCTGGCGAATGATCGTGGCACCAAGCTGTTTGAGGCGCTCACCTGCCTGTGTCATGACGACGCCGCGACCATTTCGATAGAGAAGTGGAACCCGCAGCTCGGTCTCAAGCTCACGAATATGCCGGCTGAGCACGGGTTGAGGGCGTCCTAGCTGGACCGACGCGCGAGAAAATGATCCACATTCCGCTACAGAAATGAAATATTCCAGATCCCTGACATTCATCGCTCAACCTTTCTCGTACGGCCTGACGCCGGATGATGACTTGGAAATGCTGAACCGACCGCAATCGGAAGCGGTGAACCCGAGGCCACGCTCCGCATTGAGGCAAATATATGATCTCAATGTCAAACTATATTCTGTTTTCCGCAATAGAAAAAAATATATTCCAATTATAGAAATAAAACTTCCTAATTAGGGGTCGTTGACGAAGATTGATAGTAAGATTCCTGATTGATTCAACGCTGTCTTTTAGAGGCATCGTTGAGCGAGCGTCTTGGGTTCTCGGGCGAAGAGTGAGCCATCATCGGGGCGCTGCTTTCGGCTGAGACGGGTCGGCCGTCCTGCGTAAGACAATCGCCTGTTTTTCGAATTGATGATGTGTATTGCCCGAACCGGATCGCAGATGGCGCCATCTGCCTGATGATTATGGGAAATGGAACAGTGTGTTCCGGCGCTTGGTAATGACGGACGTGTTTGATGCGATGTTTGAAACCCTGGCTGAAATCGAAGCCGTCATCTCGAGCAAAAGAAATCGTCGTCCCCCTGTCCTTCATGACAGGGCTGAATCTCGCTAGCGTAAATTCGTCGAGCGTCCCTTCAATAAATTCCGGAATTGCCGACGTGTCGCCACCTGATATGACAAAACCAAGGAATCATATTTTCGCTTCGTCATTGAAACCTAGGCATACGGGCTACCGGCCCTAAGCTCAGACCTCATAGGCAGAAGATGAGGGTTGTAGCGAGGCAGATTGCTGAGAAGAAGGCGTTGGGCATCCCTGAACCAGTCAGCATCATAACTCCGGGCTGCCAGCATCCACTGTGCCATGGGAAGGATGTTCCGCAGAGCAGAAGCTCCAGCATAATCGCTGACCTGTCCTGCTGTCATGAAAAAGTTCAGCGGTCGTCCGTTCTGATCGGTGACCGCATGCCGCTTCGTGTTCATGTCGCCTTTTTTCCGTCCGATCAGGCGGGCTGGATCCCCTTTTTTAGCCGCAGGTTCGAAGCCGTGCGGTGTGCCTTGAGATAGGTCGCATCAATCATAATCGTCTGGTGCTCTGTCTTTCCGTTAGTCAGACCGTTTATCTTCGGTTTCCTTGCAGAGCCTGAATCAGATTTCCGAAATCAAATCAATGAGTCCTGAGCCTGACGCAAGAGTGATGGAATTACACAGAGACGCCCAAAACCAGTGGTTTTTTTGAACTCTTCAGATCACTCCGATATCCACGGAGTATCTATCCGCCCTGAACCACAAAATGACTATGATGTTAATGGGTTCTCTTTAATGTCTGGCTAATGGTATCTCTTCTTCAAGAGGTTTCTGATAGCCTTTCTCGCATCTGATGCGGCGGTGTTTTGGGGAGTTTTGCATGCGCTATCTTGTTACCGGTGGGGCAGGCTTCGTCGGTAGCCATGTTGTTCTCGCTCTACTCGATGCAGGTCATGATGTTGCCGTGCTGGACAATCTGAGCACGGGATATCGTAAGGCGGTCCCCACCGGCGTGCCTTTCCATCAAGTGGATCTTCTGGATTATGCCGCTACATCAGCCGTGGTGGCGCAGGGAGAATGGGATGGCGTCCTGCATTTTGCGGCACTTTCTCTCGTCGGCGACAGCATGCGCGATCCATTTCATTATCTGCGGCAGAACTATCTAACGGCCCTGAACCTTGTACAGATCTGTGCTGGACATGGCGTCAGGAAGATAGTGTTTTCTTCTACGGCCGCTCTTTTCGGTGGACCGGAGCGGATCGACCCTATCCCGGAAACAGCGCCTGTGCAGCCCGGTTCTCCGTATGGTGAGAGCAAATTCATGATTGAACGTGTGCTGCACTGGGCAGATGCGATCTATGGCCTCAGAAGCGCATGTCTGCGATATTTCAACGCGGCTGGCGCGGATCCCCAGGGACGGGCAGGTGAAGATCATCGTCCCGAAACCCACCTGATTCCCCTGACCATTGATGCGGCACTCGGTCGCCGCCCCGCACTAAAGCTGTTTGGTACCGACTATCCGACCCGGGATGGTTCCTGTGTTCGCGACTATATCCATGTTACGGATCTTGCTGACGCCCATATCAGGTCTCTTGCACAGATCGATCATCGTAGCGTTACGTATAATATCGGCAATGGCCAAGGCTACTCAAACCTTGAGATCATCCAGAGTGTCGAGCGCGTCAGTGGCCGCAGAGTGCCCTGGGAGCCTGCTCCAAGACGTGATGGGGACCCAGCCCTTCTGGTGGCGGATTCCACGACTCTCCGAAAAGATACGGGATGGGCACCCCGATTCGGGGATATTGACAGTATTGTGGAGACGGCCCTGCGTTGGCGGGAAAGCCATCCTCACGGTTACGGTGGGTGAACAGCACAACCTAACCGTGGCGGTCTCTGAAAGACGGCTCCCTTTTTGAGCCCTTACGCGCTGTCATCTGCGCGCTGGAAGCGGATCAGGCTGCGCGACAGCCGTCCCTGAGCCCAGTTCGGCATCTTCCGCCACGGCGTCGTAACGTCTGCAGTTGTGCCGCTGACCACAACGGTCCGGCGTTGTTCCGTGCCCACCCATTCTGGTGCCCAGGCTGTTTGAACCTGCGTAATCCACTGGTTTCCCTCGACGCGATAGCGCCCGATATAGGCCACTAGCGTTTTCATAAGGCCCGGATAATCGGCTTCCGTTTCAGCCGGGTGGCGATGGCTACCCTCTAGATTGAACGCCACCCATCCATCAGGCGTAAAAATGACCCGTCCGCGTGGTGAAGGGCCCATCGCATTGATGAATGTTCCCGTATCTTTTTCTTCCACCTGGTAGGATACGAGTTTCCAGGTGCCGACAAGCTGATCTTTTAGGGTTGGCTTTTCTGGATTTCCGTCGTCAGACGTCGTGACTGGAAAGACTGAAGCCATGCTGTTTTCCCGACCCTGTGTAGCGTTTCCGGGCGTTCTATAACGCAGACCGATCATCTTTCAGTAGGCGCATCATTCGAAAGGGAATATTACGTCAGGCGCAATAATGAATCGAATTTCGTTTTAGGGGGGGCAGGATGCGCCATGACGAAACAGGGGACCTGCGCTTCTTTGCCCATCTTGTCGCCTCCGGCAGTTTGACCGCCTGTGCTCGCAATCTCCAGACATCGCCTGCGACGGTGTCCCGTCGTCTTGCCCGTTTGGAAAGTCGGCTGGGCAGCCTGTTGGTTGTCCGGAATACGCGGCATTTCGGGCTGAGTGAAAACGGGCGGATCTACCATGAGCGCGCGGTGGAAATTCTGGCGCTCATTGACGGTCTGGAAGAAGAAATTTCGTCCAACACCAACATTCCCCGGGGAACACTCGGGATCGGCGCTCCGGTAGAACTTGGACGACGCCTGATCGCACCTTTTCTGGCGATTTTCAGCGCCACATATCCGAATCTTCTGGTCAATCTGGCACTGGCCTCGGAAGGTTTTTATGACACCAGTGACTCTCTCGATGTCGTTCTGCGTCTGGGCCTTCCTGATTCTCCCGATGCGGTTGTCACCCGGTTGGCCTCGACAGTGCGGGTCCTGTGTGCATCACCTGAGTATCTGGCCCGTCGCCCTCAACCGGTGACGCCGCAAGACCTAGCTGCCCATGATTGTCTCTGTCTGAGGCGCAACAAGACAATGGCTCTTCTGGACCGTTGGGTTATCGGCAACGACCTACAGACCGAGATCATAACGGTCGAACCCCGTCTTTCGAGTACAAATGCCGAGATTATTCATGACTGGGCGCTTTCGGGGGAAGGGATTGCCTACAAGTTGCTCTGTGATGTTCATCATGACTTGGAACAGGGAAGGCTCGTGCGGATTTTTCCTGATTTGCAGGGAGAGAAAATCGACCTTCACGCCGTGCTGCCCAACCGGAAATATACGCAGGCCAGTGTGCGTGCCTTTCTGGATAGTTTCAAACGTCGTCTGCGTGTCGCGGGCTTCTTCTAGTTGTCTAGTCCCGTATTTTAGTGGTGTGATATTTTCACGAGAGTGGAAGGAAGCCTGATGGGACAGAGACGTCATGGCAGCGCCACGACCATGTACGGCGTACGAGCCAGCAATACAGCGATCGCAGGCCTCGCTCGCGGCGCTGAGCAAGGAGTTCGGGATCAATCCGAAAACCGTTGCAAAGTGGCGGAAGCGACAGAGTGTCGAAGATCAGAAAACAGGTCGCTCATCTTCAGTCTTTTCACAGTGTCTGAATCACACCCAATCACTCATATTAATTGGGCTTGAGCCTAATCAGAAGCGGAAGAATGGAATCACGCAGGAGGTCTTAAAAGCAGTGGGCTTTCGATTATTTCATCTATGTGTTGATGATTATTTTTCATCATACATTATGGAAATTGGATTTTTGACTAGAATAAGTGAAATAGCTCCTGCTAACACTAGGGATGCTGAGCATGCATACCAGGCGATATCGAAGCGACCAGTATATGATATTATATATCCTGTTATAATTGGTGCAAAAAGACCAAGAGAATTGCTGCATGTAAGAGTAACCCCTGTCACCGTGCCAATTTTATCTCCTTCCTCAACTAGGTCCGTAAGTAACGCTGTATTCGCCCCGTTCGCTGCAATAAGGCAGGCTAGCGAGCTGCCAAGGATGAGGAGAATGGGTGTCATGGTATGGAACCGGGGGAGAAAGCCGATCGTTGCGGCTCCTCCCAGGCAAGCTGCAACGATGAACCTGCGGCGTGGTGGATGGATGCCGTTCCGGAAAGTGAAATGTTCAAGAATACGGCCGATGACGATCGCACCAGCAGCAGCGGCGAGATAGCAGAGTGCTGTCCGATTACCTGTTCCGGTAATATCAATATGAAGCTCGTGAATGAGGTAAAGTGGCATCCAAGACATGACCAGAAAATTCAGGTAGTTCTGGGTACACTGGACAATGAGAATACCCAGAAAAGACCGTGATCTGAAAAGATTCCGGATTGATCCGAGGGAGAAGGGCGCGCGGGCAGGGCGAGACGTCCTGTCGGCTGGAGCGCGATAGACCAGCCACCAGATTACGGCCCAGACCAGCCCGATCACTCCGAGTGCCATGAATTCGAAGCGCCAGCCGAAGAACGCGATCAGATAAGCACCGGCGATCGTGCCTCCGGCTAGTCCAAGCTGCATGCCGGTCAATAGAATCGTCATAACGGAGCCGCGTTCTTTTGGGAGCGCCCAGCTACGGACAACCGTAGCGCCGACACCAAAGGTCGGTGCTTCTCCGACGCCGAGGAGAACACGCGTCATCAGGAACCTGGTAATGTTGTGAGCCATTCCCCCCAGCAACATTGCAAAAGACCATATTGATACTGCTAGACTGCCGATCAGCCGCGCGCCTTTGCGGTCGAGGAGCATGGTTGAAGGAAGATTCAACAGGAAATACGACCAGAGAAAGCTGGAGGAGACCCAGCCCATCTGTACGGGAGAAAGTGTGAATTCTTTTCCGAGCGTGGGCAGGGCAATGGAAAGCGCTGCACGGTCACCGTAGCTGATGACGTACATCAGAAAGACCAAAAGAAAAAATATGTATCGAGACGGAATATTCAGTTTCCGGGATATGAACGTTGTGGCTTGATCGGGTGTCACGCTGTCATTCTCCGGGAGTTTTTGCAGTTGGGTGTGGTGATGGGTATGGAAAGACGAGGAAAGCTCAGGAGCCCTCGGCAGCTTCAACTGTTGCCGCGACTGTCGATCTGGCTTTCGTTGCCCGGTCATGGCGCAGCATCCAGACGCCTGACCCGATGATCAGAACTGCTCCGGCAGCCATGGCGGAGCTGGGAATTTCGCCAAAGCCGAGCCAACCGATCAGTGCAGCCCAGAGCAGACCCGTATAGGCGAATGGGCCAATGGCAGAGACCTGCGCCGAAGCAAAAGCCTCAGTCTGAAGAACCTGTGCAATTCCGGCAAAAGCGCCCACGACCACCAGGCACAAACCATCCTGCCATCCCGGTGTGACCCAGATGAAAGGGAGGGGCGCAGCCGTCATGAGCGTCATGAGAATGGCCTGCCATAACGAAATCGTTGTACTGGCCTCGGTGGCCGAAAGCTGGCGGATCTGCATGGTCGTCAGCGCACCGACCGCTCCCTGTGCCAGCGCCAGCAGATAGATGATGGTGGACACTGATGTAGCGTTCGTATTTAGAAGCCCTTTTCCAAGAGCAACAACCACGACACCTGAAAACCCGATCAGAACTGCAATCCAGCGCTGAAGGGAGGGCCGTTCGCCTAGCAACGGGATTGAGAGAAGCACAAGAAACAGGGGCTGTGTGTAGGAAAGGACCTGCTGTTCTGCCAGCGGCAACCGTGTCACGGTGATGACGATCATAATCATGCTGATCAGTCCGACGACAGATCGGGTCAGGTGACCAGAAAAGTGATGCGTTCTGAGGACCATACCTGTTCTGAAGGCGATCAGAAGTACAAAAGGCAGAGAAAAGAGGTTGCGGAAAAAGATAATTTCAAGAGCTGGAAGTCGCGTTCCTGTGAGCTTTTGAAGAGCATTGAGCGCCGCAATAAAAAACGTGGCCGATGCCAGAAGCAGGGCGCCGCGTTTCAGATCATGCTTCATTTTAACTCATACCTTGACGCACGATACTGACGCAGCAGTGTCTGCAGGACTGGTCAGAGGCATTATGATTGGCAATCGTGAAGTCGGAACGCCGGTGTCAGGACTGCCCCGGTCGCTTCAATTTCTGAGCGGATGGCTTTTGCCAGCTCCAGTGATCCCGGCGTATCGCTATGCACCAGAATGGACTGTGCTTTGACCTGAAGCCTTGATCCCACAGAAGTCGTGACAGACCCGTCTTCAAGAAACTGTCTGACACGCGCTCTGATGGCAGTCAGATCGTGGATGACGGCGCCCGGCTGGTCGCGCGGAACAAGTGTTCCAAGACTTGTATAGGCCCGGTCTGCAAGAAACAGTGTCTGAACACGAAGTCCTGCCGTCTCCGCTGCACGCTCCGTCAGTTGTCCGGGCATGCAGAACACTGTCAGTTCACGATCCAGCGCGGCGATGGCGCGGGCAAGCCTCAACGCCAGACCAGTATCGGCATTGGCCATGTTTCCGAAGGTAGCGTGATAGCTGACATGCGTGACTCGATGTCCGTGCAAGGCGGCCACGGCCTGAAGCGCGCCGATCTGGTAAACCATCATGGCCTCCATATCTGCATCCGAAATAGACATGGAACGGCGGCCGAACCCGATCAGATCCGGTAATCCTGGATGTGCACCAATTCCGACACCTTTTGCTTTTGCGCGCTGAACCGTGCGGTTCATGATGGCGTAGTCACCGGCATGAAAGCCACAGGCGATATTGGCAGACGAAATAACGTCCATCAGCCCATCATCGTCAGCGATACGCCAGCGGCCAAAGCCTTCGCCCATGTCGGAATTTAGGTCGATCTTCATGCTGTGCCTCGGGAGTTTGTGCCGTTTCGTGACTGACAGGAGGCGCGGTAATGGGCGACCATCAGGCGAAGATCATCAAGGTAACTGTCGATTGGCTGCTGGGCCGCGATGCCTGTCTTGTGGTTGCATTCGACAAAGCGGATAGATGTGCCAATCCGCGCTTGGGCCAGACGCCACAGATCGGCCTCGATCACGGTTGCAATGCGAGGGTAACCCCCAGCGGTATTCGCATCGGCGAGCTGGACGATAGGCTCACCTGCTGGAGGAACCTGTACGATGCCCGGAATAATGCCGTATGATCGCAGCTCAATCCGTTCGAGCGGGGTAAGTGGGGTGCCGCTCAGGCGATATCCCACGCGATTGCTCTGGGGCGTGATGCGCCAGCCCTGCTTCCAGAACCGCTCCCGGGCCTCAGCTGTAAAACGCGCGTAATCCGTTCCGGGCACTGCGCGCAACAGAACGCTTTCCCCGTCGCCGGATTGATTTTCAAGAACGCGCGCTGGTGGAACCGCACCATAACCTGAGAGCGAAGCGGACGCAGATTTCGTGACAAGCTCATCGCCGGTCTCGAGAAAGCGCCCAGCCATTCCGCCGAAACCGCCTCGAAGCTGGGTGCTGCGTGAACCCAGCACCACAGGAACGTCAATGCCGCCTCCGATACAGACGTATGCCCGGGCACCCGTTTGGGGAGCGCCCACCCGCAGTACCTGTCCTGGAGCCGCAGTCTCCACAGACCATGCAAGAACAGGCCTGTCGTCCAGTGTCAGGGGGACTTCAAGCCCTGTGACGGCAAAACTGGTTAGCGTGTCGAACCGGATTACGAAAGGATAGGTCTGAAGCTCGATGCAAGCTGCATCCGATGCGTTACCCAGAAGAATATTCCCAACTTGCAGGGCAAGTGGGTCCATGACTCCCGAACTTCCAACTCCGAGATTGCGATAGCCGGGACGCCCCTGATCCTGGATCGTATTGAGCGGCGCGGTTTCGAGGATCGTGATCACAGATCAATGCTCTCCGGATAAAAACGGATGCGATCGCCGATAGCGAACAGGGAAGGAGAGCTGCGATACGGGTCAAAAAGACTAATGTCGGTATAACCGATCGAATTCCAGCCATTGGGGCCGGTGAGTGCGGAAATCCCTGCTTGCATCCCTCCGATCGTTACGGTCCCTGCGGGCATGTTGAGAGAGGGAACCGATTTGCGTGGAGTTGCGATACGCGGATTCAGGCCATGGAGGTACCCGAACCCGGGTGCGCTTCCGACCGCGCATACGGTATATTCGCCTTCATGATGCAATCGGATAACCTCTTCGGGAGGCAGTCCAGTATGAGCGGAGACTGCTGCCAGATCCTCGCCTAGCGCGCCACCATAGCGAACATTTACTTCAAAGAGACGTCCGGTGATCTGGCGGGGCGGAAGGCTCTCCCAGGCGTTGCGGAGCCAGTCAGTAATCTGTTCCGGATCTTCCGGGGCGTGGGTGAAGATCAGAAGCAGGTTGGTGACGCCGGGGACGAGTTCCTGAATGTCAGGACGCTTTTCGGCATGCTCAATGAGTGCCCAGATCCGCTGCTGTTGCTCCATGGTAAAGGCGCCGGGTGCTTCGAACAGTATGGCGCGCATGCCCATCATGCTGATAACTGGCGCGCTGCTGGCGTGATGCCGATCAGATGTGAGAAGCGTGTCTGCGGTCAAAACATGCAGTTCCTGGGCTGTGACGGATCCGTCTCATTGTCTCAAAAGCCGTTTTGAGGCGGCATCGAAACGATATGACTGGCATGGGAATGATGACCAGAGGAATTCGGCGTTTGAGGTCATCGGATAATCTTATGGTTGAGTGATGGAGTACGAGTTCCATCGGATAATGTTATGGGGCAAGAACGAACGGCTCTTGGTGTTTGTACAGTAACTCCATTAGCGTCAGGCTGATATTCCGGTCTGATGCTCCGTCTTGCGGGTCAAGCTGATGGCAGTCTTTCTCTTATTTCAGCAATGGGTTTTCTTCGCATGAGTAATATTCCTTACCGCACAGCCCTCGTCACAGGTGCTTCTTCAGGCATTGGCGCGGCCATTGTCCGGCGGTTGAGCGAAGGCGGCATTGAAGTTCATGCTCTGGCCCGTGACGCAAAGCGTCTTGAAGCCCTGGCAAGCGATACGGGATGTATCCCCCATGCCGTCAGCGTATCGGATCAGGCCGGGCTCGAGGCGCTCATCGCTGGTCTGGAAGTCGATGTTCTGGTCAACAATGCGGGCCAGTCCCGGACAGGAAACATCACCAACACGACGCCTGACGATATTGATGCGCTTGTGGACGTGAATCTGCGTGCGGTTCTGCAACTGACGCGTCTGGTGGTGCCGGGAATGATTGAGCGCAACCGCGGGCATATCGTGAATATCAGTTCGATTGCCGGTCACTACGCCTTTGCAGGCGGCAACACGGTTTATCATACCACAAAGGCCGGCGTGCACTCACTATCCCAGCAGTTGCGGTGCGATTTGTTCGGCCGTCAGATCCGGGTGACGGAAGTCTCGCCCGCCCGTGTGGAGACCGAGGTTTTCGGCCGCCTGATTGGTGATATGGCCGAGGCGAAAAAGCGTTTCTTCGATGAGTATGATTCCCTGCTGCCTGAAGACATTGCTAACTCCGTGGCCTTTGCGGTTCTGGCGCCGCAACGCATGAATGTCAGCTTCATGGAAGTGCTGCCGACGATGCAGGTCGTGGGTGGGCTGAATTTTGCAAAGAAAACCTCTGCTCCGGGCTGATATCAGTGGATCTCTCACAGATCAGACGCCTGATCGATCTCATGGCTCAGGCTCCGATTGCGGAGCTTGAGATTGAGGAAAATGGCCGCAGGGTCCGCCTTGCGAAAGCGCAGAACGGACAGAGGGCTGTTGCGGCAAAGCCAGCAGAAGCGACACCAGTCGTACCTCAATCCTCCGTGATGACACCTGCCTCAGATGCGCAGGCGACCATTACCGCACCGTCTTATGGTGTCTTCCACCTTGCGCCTTCACCGGATGCCTCGTCTTACGTTGTTGTCGGACAGAAAGTGGAAGCAGGGCAGCAGGTTGGATTGCTGGAGGCCATGAAGGTTTTCAATCCAGTCCGTGCGGGTATTGCAGGAACGATTGAGGCAGTTCTGGTGGCGGGTGGCACTGAAGTCGATATGGGAACGCCTCTGTTCCGTCTGGTATGAATAAAATGCAGCGTTTCAAAAGAGTTCTGATTGCCAATCGTGGGGAAATTGCTTTGCGCATCCAGCGCGCCTGTCGTCAGCTTGGGCTGGAAACAGTGGCGGTCTATTCGGAGGCCGATGCGGACAGCCGGCATGTCCGTGAAGCGGATGTGTCTCTATGCATCGGCCCTGCGGCTGCATCGAAAAGCTACCTCGACAGGGACGGCCTGCTTCTGGCGGCGAAAGTGACGGGAGCAGGAGCTATCCATCCGGGATATGGGTTCCTTTCGGAAAATGCGGATTTTGCCGATGCGGTTGAAGCCGCGGGGCTGACATTCATCGGCCCGACCGGAGACTCCATCCGTATGATGGGGGACAAGATTACCGCCAAGCGGGCTATGCGGGAGTCAGGGGTGCCCTGCGTGCCGGGTTCAGACGGACCACTTCCGGCTTCTGCCAAAGAAGTTCTGGCCATCGCGCTCGAGGTCGGCTTCCCCGTGATCGTCAAAGCCTCTGGCGGCGGCGGCGGGCGTGGCATGCGGGTCGTGCATGGCGTGGACGAACTGGAGAACGCCGTAGAACTGACGACCAAGGAGGCCCAGCAAGCCTTTGGCAACCCAACGCTGTATCTTGAAAAATACATGCAAAAGCCGCGCCATGTCGAAATTCAGGTCCTGTGTGATACACATGGGACGGCACTCTGGCTTGGCGCACGGGACTGCTCCCTACAGCGACGTCATCAGAAGGTTCTGGAAGAAGCCCCGGCACCTGGTATCCCGCCCGAAACCATCGCCGGGATCGGAGAGCGCTGTGTTCAGGCCTGCCGACAGATTGGCTATCGCGGGGCAGGGACCTTCGAATTCCTGTATGAAGACGGGATCTTCGCGTTCATCGAGATGAACACACGCGTGCAGGTCGAGCATCCCATTACGGAAGAAACGACCGGCATTGATATCGTGGCCCAGCAGATTCGGATTGCACAGGGTGAAACCCTTGGCCTGCGTCAGAACGATATCTTGATGCAGGGTCATGCGATTGAATGTCGTTTGAATGCGGAAGATGCGGCAACGTTCATGCCGTCTCCGGGAATGGTGACACGGTGGGACCTTCCAGGTGGTCCAGGCATTCGCGTGGATACTCATGTGGTCAGTAACTATACTGTCCAGCCCTACTATGACTCTCTGATCGGGAAAATCATCAGCTACGGCGCAACGCGCGAACAAGCGATTGCCCGAATGCGCGTGGCGCTGGCTGAAATGCGGGTTGAGGGAATTTCTACCAATATTGCCCTTCATCAAGCGCTTCTGGCCGATCCGCAGTTTCAGGAGGGAGGTGTCGATATTCACTATCTCGAACGCTGGCTTGCAGAGAGGTCGTCATCATGAACGCCGTAGAAAATCAGGTTCCGGAGTTTGAAGGCATTCCGTCTGCAGAGGATCTTGCACGGATTGCGGATCTGCTGATCGAGGCCGGGCTGGAGACAATCGAGCTTTCCGATGGTAAGGGTGCACGCTGTTTTATGCGTGTAACGTCCTCTGTCGTGAAATCGGATGTGCAGGTTGCAGAAAATGTTCCGCCTGTCGAGGCTCTCTCGAGCCGTATTGCAGTCAGTGCGCCATATTTCGGCACTCTGGTCCTGATGGAACTGGCGGCAGTCGGAACTTTGGTGCAACCGGGAGATGTGGTGGCACAGATGCGGATCGGAGCCTTACAGATCCCGGTTCTGGTTCCAGTGGCAGGGACGATCGTGGATGTTGCCGGGAAGGACGGTGCGCTGACGGGGTACGGAGCTCCGGTTGTGCAGGTTGAATCGACAGGCCGATAACCACGATACCTGTCCGGCTTTGAAGGAGAGGGGAGGCTTCAGCTGCTTCCCCGCCATCTTTTCAGCTTAAAGAACTTACAAAATCCGCGATACGTCGGCAGCCTTCCTTCAGGGTTTCCCGGTCGGTTGCATAGGAAATACGGAAGAACGGACTCATGCCGTAAGCTCCCCCCTGAACGGATGCGACCTGCTGTTCTTCTAGTAGAGCCATGACGAAATCGGCATCCGTGGCGATATGACGTCCCTTGGGTGTGGTCTTTCCCAGGCAGACGCTGATTTCAGGGTAGACGTAAAATGCGCCCTGCGGCGTGTGGCACGTGACGCCCGGAATGGCATTTAGCAGACCGACAACCAGATCGCGGCGGGACTGGTATTCGGCAACACGCTCTTTGAGAAAATCCTGCGGACCTTCGAGGGCGGCAATGGCTGCTGCCTGCGCGATGGTGTTGATACCGCTGGTGGACTGTCCCTGCATGTTGTTCATGGCGGCAATCAGGCTCCGTGGACCGCCACAATAGCCAACGCGCCAGCCGGTCATAGCATAGGCCTTGGAGACGCCATTGACTGTCAGAACACGGTCTTTCAGGCGGGGTTCGACTTCTGCAATGGTGCAGAAGTCGAACCCGTCATAGAGCAGATGTTCGTAAATATCATCCGTCATGATCCAGACATGAGGATGCTTCAGCAGGACGGCCGCGATTTCTTCCATATCCACACGAGGGCAACATGCGCCGGTCGGATTGTTAGGGAAGTTCAGCAGAAGCCATTTGGTGTTGGGTGTAATGGCGGCATCCAGCGCTTTGGCAGACAGGCGGAAATTGTCTTCGGCCGGGCAGTCGATCTGCACAGGTTTTGCGCCACACAGACGCGCAATGTCCGAATAGCTGATCCAGTATGGAGCGGCGAGAACAACCTCATCGCCTGTGTTACAGGTGGCCATCAGGGCGTCGAAAATGATCTGTTTAGCGCCATTGGCGACCAGAATTTCGTCAAGGGCGTAGTCGAGATGGTTTTCGCGCAGAAACTTCGCCTGAATGGCTTTTTTGAGTGCGGGTTTTCCATCCTGCGGCGGATATTTGGTATCACCACCACGTGCGGCCGCGATGGCAGCCTCCACGACGTGGTCGGGGGTCGGGAAATCGGGTTCGCCGGAAGAGAGGCTCACAATTTTGAGGCCTTCTGCCTTGAGTTCGCGGGCCTTGTCGGTCATGGCGGCAGAGGCCGAGACTCCAATTCCGTTCAGTCGATCAGCAAAACCGGGCATTGATGTCTCCATTGCCGCATCAAGGATAGCGCATGCGCGAATGAAGGCATCGTAAATCGTTTCGAAGGTGTCGAGATACTGCCGAAAATTGTCTGACCCTATATCACAATCATATGGGGTTGAATCGAAAACGCAATAATAGGCTCAGGGTCCATCACAGCTCTGGATACCCGAAATGACGACATCCGCATCCCGGTCCGACGTTGCAGCAGACATGATGCCGCCACTGGATGGCTTCAGGGTCGAGAAAGACCTGTTGGGAGAGGCTTGTATCCCGAAGAATGCTCTGTGGGGGATCCATACCAGTCGCGCGGTGGATAATTTTCCTATCAGCGGGGAGCCTGTCGGAGCATTTTCCGATTTCATCCGGGCATTTGTGACGGTCAAGCAGGCTGCTGCGCGGACGAACAGGGCACTCGGCTATCTGGATGAAGAGCGGGCCGGTTTAATCGAGGCGGCCTGCCAGGCCCTGTTGATCCGTGATGATTATCGTAACCATTTTATTGTGGACGTTATGCAGGGTGGGGCAGGGACCTCTACCAACATGAACGTCAACGAAGTTATCGCCAATATCGCGCTGGAACTGGCGGGGCAAAAGCCCGGTGATTACCAGATTCTGCATCCAAACGATCATGTAAACATGGCGCAGTCCACAAATGATGTTTACCCAACCGCATTACGCTTGGGGCTTCTAACAGCAACTGCGCCTCTACTTGAGGCCTTGGAAGAACTGGCTCGGGCTTTCGAAAAGAAAGCTGATGAATTCTCGGACATTCTGAAAGTCGGCCGCACGCAGTTGCGCGATGCGGTACCCATGACGCTTGGACAGGAGTTCAGAGCATTCCAGCATGCAATGGAAACGGAACTCCATCACATACGCAGCCAGTCCGAAGCTTTTCTGACGGTCAATCTTGGCGGAACGGCGATTGGGACGGGCCTGAATACTGATCCACGTTACGCGGACGCCGTTATCCGGGAGCTTGGGAAATTGAGCGGTCTGGCCGTAACAGGTGCTGCCGACAAGATTGAAGCGACTTCGGATGTCGGAGCTTTCGTCCTGTTCTCAGGCGTACTCAAGCGGCTGGCGTTCAAATTGTCCAAGATTTCAAGTGATCTGCGCCTGTTGTCGAGCGGTCCGCGGGCGGGCATTGGAGAGATTACCCTGCCGTCCGTGCAGGCAGGATCTTCGATTATGCCGGGCAAAGTCAATCCAGTCATCCCAGAGGCTGTCAATCAGGTGGCCTATCTCGTTGCGGGTTATGACGTCACGCTGAGTATGTGTGCTGATGGAGGACAGTTCCAGCTCAATCCTTTCGAACCGATGATCGGATACTGCCTTTTTTCGTCCTTGAAGACGCTCACGGCAGCCATCACGATTCTGACTACAAAATGCGTCTCCGGAATTGCCGCAGACGCCGAGCAGTGCCAGTTTCTGTTTGAACGGAATATCGGCATCGTCACTGCGCTGGTTCCGCTTCTCGGCTACGATACCTGTTCCCGGATTGCCCGCCGTGCTCTGGCTGAAAACCGGAGCGTTCGTGAGCTTGTCCTTCAGGAAAAACTGGTGTCTCAGGACGTACTCGCAGGTCTGCTTCGTTCGGAGTTCCTGACGCGACCCAACGTCGGACAGGTTGAAGTGGCTTTTAGGTAGAAGCTTGCGTTCCCGGCCAGTTGCGTGATGATGCCATGGCCTTGGCCAGTTCGATGAGCCGCTCTCGGACGGCCACGGATGCCTCCGTTTCAGGAACCAGTTCGGGAATGCAGAGGGAGACATTCTCGCTGATGACCGGGTTGCGCAGGGCGTATATGCGCGACTGGCCTTCAACGGCAATTCTGCTCGCGACCGACCAGGGAAGAATGGTGCTCCCGATCCCTTCCTGAATCGCTCCCTGAAGCGTTGTCAGAGCTTCGATTTCCGCGACAAGGTTCGGTTCCAGCCTTTTGCGTATGAATGCCATATCGAGCGCCTTGCGGACAAAGTTGTGCTTGGGCGGCACGAGAAGGGGAATCTCCGTGATATCTGCGAGCTGAACCGTGTTTTCGCTGTCGTGAGGAATGATAAGCGACTGTGGAGCGAGCAGGAAGAATTCCTCCTTCATCAAAGGCGTGAAGCTGACCCCTTTCATGGGCCCTGAGCCATGTATGACGGCCATGTCCAGGCGACCGGTCATGACCAGCTCGCTGTAAATGTCGTCAAAGCTTTCGGTCAGATGCAGGACGATGCCGGGAAGTTCCTCCCGGATGAGGCGTAGAAGTTCTACGGATAGCGTCGAACCTGCGCTGTATGGAGACAGGCCGACCGACACCTTGCCGACAAGGGGGCCAGCCCCCTGGGTGATTTCGACCATGGCCCGGTCGAACTGTTTGCTCAGGATCTGGACGTGACGGTACAGGACAGAACCGGCAATTGTAGGCGTGACGCCACTTTTGCTCCGGATCACCAATTTTTGGCGGAACGAAGTTTCAAGGGCAGCCAGTTGCTGGCTGAGCGCGGGCTGGGCGATGTTCAGCAGATCGGCGGCGCGGGAAATGCTGCCAAGATCAATGATCTTCACGAAGGCCTGCAAACGCCTGATATCCAACGGGCCAATCTCCTGATGTATGAACTGTGAATTCAATACTCTGCTGATTGGGGAAAATGGTCAATGAACCCATCGGAATGCGATTGAACTCGCCCAAGGTAGCAGCAGAAGAATTCCGGAAATTCTCATTGCGGGGTTGGAATATAAATAATCCCTATGACGCCAAAACATAACGCATCCGTACCATAAAATCATACTTCGTATTGGAATTCCGGCGACTTGAGAGGGATGCAATGTTGATTGGGTCAAATTGGAAACTCTGTCTGGTCGCAGGAGCTGCACTGGGCGCGTTCATGCCGGACAGGGTTCTTGCGGCAACGGCTCCAGTGAAACATCATAGGGTCGTTTCTCAAAAAAAAGCGGGGGCTTCTCCCGCCCTGAGCAAGCCTTCGGTTCATCGTGCTCCGACGTCGCTTCAGGCGATATCAACGGAGAGTATTCAGGTCGGTGGACGGCAGACGAACTCGGTTTTCTCGCCGGTTACAGCGCGTCACAGCACGACGCAGGTCACTGTAGTGACTGGAGCTGAACTGCTCAAGACAGGCCAGACGAACGTGCTCTCCGCACTGGCGCAGGCCAATCCGGCCATCACGACGGCCGCGCTTCCAGGCGGTGGAGCGAGTTCATTCGTTCAGACGATGCAGCTTCGTGGTCAGTCTCCGGATGACACGCTAATTCTTGTCAACGGGCATCGCCGTCATATCGGCGCCAACTTCAACTCGAACGCCGGAACGAATTGGGGCAGTGAACCGAGCGATATTTCATTGATCCCGGTCTCTGCCATTGATCATATTGAGGTAATTACCGAAGGGGCATCTGCGCTTTACGGACAGGATGCCATTGCAGGCGCGGTCAATATTGTCCTCAAACGGGACACCCATGGCGGCAGCATTAATTTCAAGAACAATGGTTATTATGCTGGCGATGGACAGGGTCTCGACGGATCAGCCAATTATGGCATGGCTCTGGGCAATAATGGCGGATACCTTGATCTTGCCGCGCAGGTTACTCATCAGCTTCCCACAACGCGTGGTGGCGATTTCTATGGCACTCTCTTCAGCGATTCCCGAAATGAGACGGCCAATCGCGATGTTCAGCGAGGACTTGGTCTTCCAAAGTCAACGCTGGAGACATTAAGCGAGAATATGTCTCTACCGCTTGGGAACGGCTTCAGTGCCTACAGCACCTCAACATTCTCCCACCGTCGTGCCAATGTCGCCGAAACATATCGTAGTGCGGCCGATACGGATACCTGGATCAATACCAACTTTTATCCCAACGGCAACCAGCCCTATATTACGATGGACCAGTATGACTTTGAGACGGATAATGGCATCCGGACTCACAAGTTTGGATTTGCTTGGGACGCCTACGTCACGTTTGGGCGTGATGCGCAGAAATACGGGACCAAGGATTCAGAAAATGTTTCCATTCCCGACAGCACACAGACGTCTTTTTATGATGGAGCGTCCATCGCAACAGAGCTGACGAGTGGCATTCGTGGCTCCCGATCGTTCCAGACAGGTTTCCTGCCCCGGCCTGTTGATCTGAAATTTGGCGCGGAGTACCGGCATGATACGTTCCAGATGACCGAAGGCGAGACGGCATCTTGGGAAGGACTGGGAGCCACGGACCATCCGGGGAACGTGCCGATGGCCGTTACCAACCAGAATCGTGACGTTTACGAGGGCTTTGCGAATCTGGACTTCTACGTCACTAAAAAATGGGAGTGGACACTGGGTGGCCGCGTTGCGAGCTACAACAATCTCGCCACTGTTGAAACGGGTTCGGTTGGAACACGGTACAACTTCAATAAACGCTGGGCTGTTCGCGCCAACGTCAATACCGGATATCGTCCGCCGACGTTGGGTGAGATGTCCTATTTCTATTCCGCGCCTTACCCCGGCTACACGGTGGATCAGGTTCCCGCAAACAGCACCATCGCCAAATATCTCGGTTCCGGTACGATGAAGGGTGAGTATTCCCGGAGTTACAGCATTGGTCTCGATGCTACGCCGGTGGATAATTTTCATGTCACCGGGAATCTTTATTACATTGCCATCAATTCCCGTCTGGGAAGCACGAAAACCTATAGCGTTAATCAAGACGATTCCGTCCTCATGAACCTGCTGGCGCAGAATAATCTTGAGAGCGCGACATCGCTTTCTTATTACGCAAATCTTTATAATACTCAGACATTCGGTGGCGATTTTAGTGCAGATTATACGCTGCACACCCAGCGTCTGGGGCAGTTCCGGTTTGCGATGGGAATCAATTTCTCGGATACTGAAATTCGTTCCGCGAAGGACAGCTTCGTTAACGAATATACCAAGGAAGTCGTCCTGCACGCAGCTCCGAAAAACCGCGAGCAGATCAGCGTGAACTGGACCTATGGTAAATGGTCCGCATTCGTACAGGAGATGCGTTACGGTTCGATCATCTACATGGCGGCTCCGACGGGGCCAGGCAGCGTACCGTTCATGCAGAACCCGGCACTACTGACTAACCTGGAAGTGGATTATAAAATTCTGCCCCGTTGGAGTATTGGAGTGGGAGCTAACAATGTCGGAAATAAATACCCGACACGTGTTTCTTCTTCTATCTCGCATACGCAGCAGGGACTCACAAAATACGCTTCATATTCGCCTTATGGATTTAACGGCGGCATGTATTATGTGAAAACTTCGATCGATTTCTGAAATTCTGATTCAAAAAGCAGTCTGAGTGATTGTCACAGAATATCTTCCGATATGAGCGATAATTAGTCATGCTTTTGGGGCGGGACTTGATCTACGTTTGTAGCAGATCAAGTCCCGCCCTCCGCTGGATTGCTACGTGCGCGCGTTCAACCTGTGGAGGAAAAGGAAGCGGTGCATATTTATAGACGATATTGGCCAGCCCGATCCTCATGGGGCCTGCGTTATGCTTACCGTTCGGACGAGCAGACCTTTCTGTGATTTCTGATCGGCAAAGACATGCTCGACACGCGAGCGGATGACCGACTTTCCCGGTATTGGACCGCTGGATATGCTGGGGTATGGGCTTGAGATGCGGCTTTTTCCTGTGAACCTTTGAGACAAAGCCCTTTTTCTCCATAAAGCCTTCATTGGTTTTATCCAGCAGTCCCTTTCCCAACAGCGCGCCATCACAGGCGGCGACAGCCTTTGTCTTCCACTTCCGGATGAAACGGAACTGCCGGTCGATAGAGATGTGCGACTTGTAGTCAAAGAACGGGATGGCATGCTTCCATCATCCTGCTGCTCCGCTTTGGTGAACTTCAGTGTCCAACGCGCATGACGATCCTTGTGGGATAGCTTTGCCGACTTGCCCTGCCAGTCTGCGGGAATACGTCCTGCCCGGAGATCCGCTTTCTCTGCGTTCGTTTTGCACTGCTTTGGAGCAGCCATCAGTGTGACATCCAGGGTCCTGAACATCAGCACCGGATCAAATGGCGGTCGCCCGCCTTTATTCCCAGTTGAATAGGCCAGAGTAGAACACTTCAAAATCCACAGTCCGGGAAAACGCTTCGAGCTGATCACCCGGCCCGCACAGCCGAACAAGCCGCTCTTCAAAGATGGTTCCGAAAAAAAACAGTATTCATGGTTTGGATAGTTGCGTTACCGTTGAACTTCGAGCTGCTAACACCAATCCGTCGAGCCATTCCTGATGGCCATTAATCATCGGATTCGGACGCGTCGTTGCCAATGTCTTGGCCGGTTCCCCATTTTGGGTTTCCTGCGTAAGAATTCTGACGCGTCCTTCCGGCAGATCTTCAATCAGCCAGGCATGGTGAACATCAAGCCTCTCAGCCGAGCCTTTCTCGCCAGCCCATCCATGCCATGCCACCCGGCCTGGCTGGCCCGAAGCCGGGGCAACATATTCCGTGACTTCAGCTTCAACCGGAAAGCCGAATGTCTCAAAATAAAACCGCATTCCCTGCGCCAGTTCAGGGCCTCTATCATCATAAAAGCGGGGATTGGCGGAATTGGCATAATAGGTTGGCCATTTCGTCGGATGACTGAGCAACGGCCAGATTTCAGCAGTTGTCAGGCCTGCCACAATCATCTCATTCGAAGCGAAATTATCCGCAAAGCCTGGGATATAGGCTTGAGGCCAGAAGATTTCGTTTGCCATTGGAATTTTCTCCTTTTCTGAAAGCAGAACTGTTTGATAATTCGCTCAAGATATAAATTCCAATCATGAGTTATGATGAAGGTCATAACTCATGAAAATATTATAAATAAATCTATTCTGACGCCGCCGGTCGATAGCGTTCCAGCCAGTGCGCATAAGACGGCGGTAAAACCCAGGACGGCCGATCAAGAGCAAGCTTCAACGCCGCCACGTAGGGCCAGTGCGGATTAGCAAGCTGTGCCCGTCCCACCATCACCAGATCCATCTGTTTCTTTTCCACGACCCCATTGGCTAGAAGCGGCGTATCGATCCCCCAGGACGATGCCACGGGCAGGCCCGTCTCACGATGGACCTGCTCGGCAATCGGCGCCAGAAATGCCGGACCCCACGGAATATGTGCATCCGGCGTTGAGAAACCGACGCTAACATTGAGCATGTCCAGTCCCTCCGCCTTGAACTGGCGGGTCAGGGTGATCGCTTCTTCAAGCGTCTCCTCATCCCGTCCGTCGAACTCAATGACTCCGAAGCGGGCCGTCAGGGGAAAAGTTTCAGGCCACACCTTGCGGACAGCACGGAGTGTTTCCAGAAGAAAACGGCTCCGCCCCGCTAGATCGCCGCCATACTCGTCGGTGCGATGATTGGCATGCACGGAGAAAAAGCTTTGCGCCAAATAGCCATGTGCGAAGTGTAGTTCCAGCCATTCGAACCCAGCCTCCACGGCGCGTCGCGTCGCGGCAACAAAATCCGCCTGTACCCGCGCGATGTCCTCATGCGTCATTTCCAGCGGCACCTGGGGCAGGTTCGCGCCATAAGCGATGGCGGACGGCGAAATCGTCTTCCACCCGCGCGGGTCGTCCTCAGCAATATGGTCGTCACCCTCCCACGGTCGGTTGGCGCTCGCCTTCCGGCCCGCATGAGCAAGCTGAATCCCTGCGACGGCACCAGCGGCCTTGATCTCACGCGCAACAGCCGCCATGCCCGCGATATGCCGGTCATCCCACAACCCTGCACATCCGGGCGTGATCCGCCCTTCTGGAGAGACGGCCGTCGCTTCCACGATAACAAGACTGGAACCGCCGCGGGCAAGACCTGCGTAATGGGCTGCGTGCCAATCGGTTGTGAAGCCGTCAACGGCGGTATACTGGCACATGGGCGGAACAACGATGCGATTTCGTAGTTGCCTGTTCTTTAGGGCGAAGGGCGTAAAAAGAGCGGGGGTCATGTCATGCTTCCTTAACGGATGTGACGCGGATCAGCGCCTTGCCGGAAAACTGTCGATGTTCGAGGTCATTCAGAAATGTCGGGAGATCCCTGAAGTCGCGAATGACGCTCTCTTCAGGAACGAGAGTCTGCTCCGCCAGACAGGCCAGAACACGATGTCCGGCCGTCGCAAGGTCGCGCCAGTCGGCATCGTCGCCATACTGATGCAGCGCACCAAGAGCGACTTCGTGAACTGAAATACACCGGGTGAACGGGGGATCGGGCCATTCCGTCAGTCGGTTCTGGATGCATACGATATGCCCGTTCGCCTTCAGTGCCGGAGCCAGGGCCGCTGCATGCTCCGCGCTCACGCAGTCGATCACTGCGTGGAAACGGTTTTTCAGTGTGTCGGGTAGCGCTTCGCTGGTTTTCAGAGGCCCTGAAACGCAATCCTGCACGCCCATGGCCCGTAGCCGTGTCCAGTGCCGATCATTGCACATCGCCGTCACGGCAAAACCCCGGTCCACGGCAAGCTGCACCAGATAATTGCCCACACCACCTCCTGCACCCGCGATCAGCAGCGTGTCTCCTGTCCTGCTCGGAAATTTGACCAGTGCCAGCCACGCCGTCAGAGCAGGGCAGGGCACGCCGGCCGCCGTCTCGAAATCCAGTGTTCGGGGCAGGTCGATAAGTGCGCGAAGACGGACGGGCGTATACTCGGCGAAACTGCCAGGGCGCATCAGGCTCTGGTGATAGGCCACGCGCCGCCCCAGACACTCGGATTCAACATCTCGCCCGACCGCCACTACGATGCCAGCGCCATCGACACCGGGGACCCATCCCGGCCCCCACGGTGCCAGGCGCGTACCGAGGGCTTTCCAGTCAACCGGGTTCAGCCCGGCAACATGATTGCGCACCAGCACTTCATCGGGCTGAAGCACAGGGCGAGAAACACTCTTCAGCACGAGACCCAGAGGCGATGTTCCCTGTTCCCAGCACCATGCCCGATAATGATCGGGAACCGTATGGTCCGTCATTTTGCGTGCCCGTCATTTGTCAGGACCGACAGTACTTCCTGGGCAACCAACGCGGAAGATTGCGGGTTTTGTCCCGTCAAGAGCCGTCCGTCGCGGACCATGAACGGCTTGAAGTTCTCGCCCTTCTCATAAATCGCACCCTCATCGCGCAGTCTGGTTTCCAGAAGGAACGGAACGGTTTTTGTCAGGCCGGCGGCTTCTTCCTCACTGTCCGTAAAGGCGCTGATCTTCTTGCCTTTCACGAACGGGGTTCCATCAGGGTTACGAACTCCCGTCAGGCTTGCCGGCCCGTGACAAACGGACGCAACAACCTTGCCGTCCGACCAGGCGCGCAGGATCAGTCTCTGAAGCGGCGTGCTGTTGGGCATGTCCCACATCACACCGTGGCCGCCGGGAATAAAAACGGCGTCATACCCATCTACGGAAACACTGGTGATTTTGCGTGAGTGCTCCAGATCATTCATGGCAGGACGATCTTTCAGAAAGCGCTGCACGCTCTTGGGATCTTCGTCGCTATGCTGAACGGAGCGCGGATCGACCGGGATTTTCCCGCCCTCAATCGATGTGATATCGACCTGCGCACCCGCATCCCGAAAGACATAATAGGGTGTGGTCAGTTCCTCGAACCAGACGCCGGTCTGATGACCGGAAGCGCCCAGGGCCGCGTGAGAGGTCACGACCATCAGTATCTTGAACACAGGGTGAGGCATGGCAGTTATCCTCGCAGGAATCATGAGTTGCGTCAGGATGGCATTGCCCTCAGAATAAATCCAATAGACACAGAATATGGGCCCCATAAACATGGGTGATATCAGGACCCTCGATCTCAACCTGCTCCGCGCGCTCGACATGCTGCTTGAGGAAGGCAGTGTGACACGGGCGGCGGAACGGCTCGGCGTGACACAGCCAGCGGTCAGCAACATGCTTACGCGTCTTAGGGAGAATTTTGGCGATCCGCTGCTGGTCAGAACACAACGCGGCATGACGCCGACAACGCGTGCGCTCGATCTTGTCGCGCCGCTCAAACGCATTCTGTGTGAGATTGGCACACTCTGTCAGCCAGACGCTTTCGATCCGGTTGCGGCATCGTTCACCGTTTCAATTGCCGCGACCGATTATGCGCTTCAGGTTATTCTACTGCCGCTCATCGCTCGGTTGCGACAGGAGGCGCCTGGAATCACACTTGCGGTGTATCCGCTTGATGATGCCCGGCTTCAGGAGCAGTTGGAAAAAGGTCAGCTCGACATGGCGCTGATTACACCCGAGACTTGCCCGCCCGACCTGCTGTCATCAAAGCTGTTTCATGAAGAGTATATCTGTGCGGCGCGAAAGAACCATCCGACCGCGGGCATGCACATGACGCTGGATCAGTATTGCGCGGCCGGTCACATCATTGTCTCGTATGAAGGCGGGCAATTCTGCGGCGCGACAGACAAGAAACTAGAAACGCTTGGACGTAGGCGTCATGTCGCCCTGTCTGTGCCAAACTTTCTGGCACTCCCTGATCTTCTTTTGAAGACGGACCTGATTACGATGGCCCCACGTAGACTTTTACATGGGAGAAAGGACCTGACATTGTTCAGTCCACCCTCTCCCCTGACCGTGCCGGGCTTTGACAAGATTCTTGCCTGGCACTGCCGTACCGGGAGCGACCCTCGTTATCAGTGGTTGCGTAGTAAAATAGCAGAAATCACCATATTTTTTTCAGAGCATGTTTGACGAGTCCTGGTCGGTTTGAAGAACACCCTGGTTTTGAAAGCTGCTCTATAATTCTATTTCTTCTGCGCTATTTGGAGTAATATATAATAAATTTACTCAGTTTATTTGATTTTTAGGGACGTCTTGTTCGATTGAGCGGGATTTGAGTTTGATTAAGAGCGTATTCCCAGACTGTGGATTTTGAAGTATTCCGTTTTGACTTGGAGAAGGTTTTGGACTATTCAAACGGATCCTGAGCCCGGCTGTTCCTGGCGGCACCTGCTCAACTGCAGGTGTGGCAGTGTTCCGGAGTGATGCTGCGCAGATAGGCTGCGAACTCGCGGAAGACCTGAGCACGAGGATCAGAAGCGCGCCAGATCAGGCCGATCGTGCGGCGTGCTTCTGGCTCGGGCAGGGTGCGGACAGTGATTAGATCTTCGAAATCTGCACGATTGCGCAGTGCGATCTGCGGGATAAGGGAAAAGCCCTCGCCAGCGCCGATCATGTACCAGAGCATTTCAAGGCTGCTGGCCAAACGCTGCTCGCCCTGGCGGGGAACTGTCGGACAGATGGACAGGGCCTGATCGCGTAGGCAGTGTCCGTCCTCAAGCAGAAGAAGGTCCGGACGGCCTAGTTGGCTCAGGGACAGTTTCGGTTTGTGCGCCAGTTCGTGTGTGCTCGGGAAAACGGCGAGGAAGGACTCTTCGAAAAGGGGCGCACATTCCAGCGCGTCCGACGGTGCGGGCAGCGCCATGAGGGCCACATCTAGTTCGCTGTTGCGTAGGGCGTGGACAAGCGTGTCCGTCATGTTCTCGCGCAGGCGCAGGCTGAGGGACGGATAATGTTCCCGCAGGCGGGGCAGAAGGCCGGGGATGTAATAAGGGCCGAGTGTGGGGATGACACCGAGGCGCAGGGGGCCTTCCATTGGCCCGGTATGGGCGCGGGCGACTTCGAGCAGGTTGCGGGCTGCTGCCAGAACCTCGCGGCCGAGCGCGAGGAGCCGTTCACCATCGGGCGTCGGGGCGACATGGCGCCGGGAACGCTCGAAAAGAGTGACGTCCAGAAGCTGTTCGAGTTTACGGACCTGTTCGGACAGTCCAGCCTGGCTGACGCCGCAGCGTTCTGCAGCGCGGGAGAAGTTGCGCAGATCATCGACCGCAACCACATATTCGATATCGCGCAGGGAAAGGCCGGAAAGGGGAACGTAGCTCATATCCCATAGATATGACCGAATATCCCAATGGGGAAGTGCGGTTATGCCTGTTAAAGAAAAATAGCGTCGGGCCGGGCAGGTTTCAGGAGAAAGCTCTACGTTTCCTGATCGGGAGTTTTGATATATTCATATTTTCAATTCGGTTTTGACGATTAGTCATATTGACAGGAACTGTTTCCTGTCCCTCTCTTTCTGTGGGACATAGGGTCCGCAACACAACTTCAACCCAAGGTCAGGAGACAGTCTGATGGTTCGCATCAACTCCCCGCTGAAGCCCTTCTCTACCGATGCTTTCCGCAATGGTGAGTTCCTCACAGTCACGGACTCCGACGTTCGCGGCAAGTGGTCCGTTTTCTTCTTCTATCCGGCCGACTTCACGTTCGTCTGCCCGACGGAACTCGAAGACCTCGCCGACAACCAGGCCGCTTTCGACAAGCTGGGCGTGGAAATTTTCTCCGTCTCCACGGATAAGCATTTCACACACAAGGCTTGGCACGACACGTCCCCGGCCATCGGCAAGATCAAGTACACGATGCTGGGCGATCCGACGGGCGCGATTGCACGCAACTTTGATGTGCTGATCGAAGAAGCCGGAATGGCCGATCGCGGTACGTTCCTGATCGATCCGGAAGGCAAGATTCAGTACATCGAGATCACTGCTGGTGGTGTCGGCCGTAGCGCGACCGAACTGCTGGAGAAGATTCAGGCTGCACAGTATGTCGCAAGCCATCCGGGCGAAGTCTGCCCGGCAAAGTGGAAGGAAGGCGGCGAAACGCTGAAGCCGTCCCTCGATCTTGTCGGCAAGATCTGATCCTTCCCGGATCTGATCAGGGTGGGGCTTTCGGGCTCCACCCGCTTTCGCCTCATTAGGGGCGGCTGCGCCGGACAGTCTTCCGGTTCCAAATATTCAGTCCCGTAATCCGGAGAAAAAAGATGCTTCAGGACGACCTGAAAACCCAGATGCGCGCCTATATGGAGTACCTGCGTGATGCGGTCGTGCTTGAGGCGACCCTTGGCGCGGATGCTCGTTCGGCAGAAGTACGCGGCTTGCTGGAAGACATTGCAAGCCTGTCCCCCAAGGTGACGTTTTCGGACAAAGGGCAGGGTTCCCGCACGCCGTCCTTCGTCATCCGTCGCCCCGATACGGATATTCAGGTCTGCTTTGCTGGTCTGCCGATGGGGCATGAGTTCACGTCTCTGGTTCTGGCGTTGCTTCAGGTCAGCGGCCATCCGCCGAAAATTGAGGCGGATGTGGTCGAGCAGATCCGCGCATTGGACGGGGAGTTCCATTTCGAGACGTATTTCTCGCAGTCCTGCCAGAACTGCCCGGACGTAGTGCAGGCGCTCAATGCCATGAGTGTGCTGAATCCGAAGATCCATCACACCGCTATTGATGGCGCGGATTTTCAGGATGAGGTGGAACGCCTCGGCATTCGCTCGGTCCCGCAGGTCTATCTGAATGGTGAACCTTTTGCGTCGGGCCGGATGGAAGTGGCGGATGTTCTCGCCAAACTGGATACGACTTCGGTCGCGCGTTCGGCGGAAAAGCTAAACGATATGGCGCCGTTTGATGTGCTGGTGCTTGGTGCGGGGCCTGCGGGCGATGCGGCGGCGATTTATTCCGCCCGTAAGGGTCTGCGCACGGGTCTTGTGGCGGAGCGGTTTGGCGGTCAGGTCATGGATACGGCCGGGATCGAGAACTTCATTTCCGTGCAGGAAACGGAAGGGCCGAAACTCTCGGCAGCGCTTGAAGCCCATGTGCGTCAGTATGACGTGCAGATCATTGCATCCCAGCTTGCAGCGAAGCTGATCCCGGCTGAGGAAGTCGGTGGTTTGCACCAGATCGTTCTGGAAAGTGGTGCCACGCTGCGTTCAAAAACGGTTATTATTGCGACGGGTGCGCGTTGGCGGCATCTGGGGGTTCCGGGCGAGGACGAGTATCGCACGAAGGGCGTTGCCTACTGCCCGCATTGCGATGGTCCGTTCTACAAGGGACGCCCGGTTGTGGTGGCTGGCGGTGGCAATAGCGGTGTGGAAGCGGCAATTGACCTTGCGGGCATTGTCTCGCATGTCACGCTCTTGCAGCGCGGCGCGCATCTGAAAGCCGACAAGGTGTTGCAGGACAAGCTGCTGAGCCTGTCGAATGTCACGGTCCTGACGAATGCCCTGACCACGAAGATCGAGGGTGACGGCAAGGAAGTCACCGGCCTGACTTATAGCGACGGCGATGGTGAGCTGCATCAGATCAAGACGGATGGCGTGTTCGTCCAGATCGGTCTGCTGCCCAACTCCGAATGGCTGAAGGGCGCGCTGAAACTCAGCACGTATGGCGAGATCGTCATCAACGATCATTGTGCGACCTCCGTCCCCGGCGTGTTTGCGGCAGGAGATGTGACGACGGTGCCGTACAAGCAGATCGTCATTGCCATGGGTGAGGGAGCCAAGGCGTCCCTGTCCGCATTTGATTACCTGATCCGTCTGCCTGTGGCTGCAAAAGCCGGATAAGGAAAAGGGGATTGGGTATTTTCAGGGTAGATTTTGATCATGCATCCTTACCTGATCCCTCTTCTCACTTTTGCGGCTGCGGCTGGCGTTTTCACGATTACGCCGGGCCTTGATACGGCCATGACGCTGCGAACCGCTACGACCTCTGGCTGGAAGGCCGGTCTGGCGGCGGTTGTGGGGATCTGCCTTGGACTGGGGATCTGGGGGCTTGCTGCAGCATTTGGCCTGACGGCCCTGCTTGCGGCGTCAGAAACGGCGTTTACGGTCGTCAAATGGGCTGGTGCGCTGTATCTGGCTTGGCTTGGGATCGGGCTGATTCTGCCCCCCCCCCGGACGTCCCTCTGGGCAGCGGAAGCGGTACCGGTACCGGCTGATGCCCGGGCGCCCTTTCGCCGTGGGCTGCTGACGAATCTGCTCAATCCCAAGGTTGGCATTTTCTATATGACGTTCATGCCGCAGTTCATTCCGCCGCATGTGAACGTGAAGGAGTTTTCGCTCCTTCTGACGGCCATTCAGGCGCTGCTGTCGTTTGCGTGGCTGGCGCTGCTCGTCGTGTTGACGGTGCCGCTCGGACGGTTTTTGTCGAGTGCGACGGTCGTGCGGCGTATGGACCGGCTGACGGGCAGCATTTTTCTGGCGTTCAGCCTTAAGTTGGCGCTGAGCCGGAGGGCCTGACCAATGACTAAAGCCTATCTTTCCATGGTCTGCTGCGTCGTGGGAGCAACCTGTGCCGTTGTGTCTTACGGCATCACCCATCATTAAAATGACGGGGCCGAAGCCCCGCCATTTTTCAGTTCGCTGACGCCATTCCGCGAAGCACGTAGGGCAGAATGCCCCCGTTGCGGTAGTATTCCGCCTCATCGACCGTATCGACACGGCACAGCAGCGGGACGCCCTGTGTGCTGCCATCCTGACGAGTGACCGTCATGGTCAGGGGCGCGCGTGGTGTGAGGGTTTCGATGCCGTGGATGGCAATCGTCTCCGTTCCATCCAGCCCTAGCGTCGTGCGTGTTGTGCCCGGTTCGAAGGTCAGGGGCAGGACGCCCATGCCGACGAGATTGGAGCGGTGGATACGCTCGAAACTTTCGGCAATGACGGCCTTTATGCCCAGGAGACGCGTGCCCTTTGCGGCCCAGTCACGAGACGAGCCCATTCCGTATTCCTTGCCGCCGAACACCACGAGCGGCACGTCGTCCTGAGCGTAACGGCTGGCGGCATCATAGATGGACATTTGTACGCCGTCCGGCTGATGCAGCGTGACGCCGCCTTCAGTTCCCGGGGCCATCTCGTTGCGGATGCGAATATTGGCGAAAGTCCCCCGAACCATGACGCGGTCATTGCCGCGACGTGAGCCGTAGGAATTGAAGTCCTTCACCGCGACCTGCCCCTCCTGAAGATAGACGCCTGCAGGCGAAGAGGCCGCAATCGCACCAGCCGGGGAGATGTGGTCGGTCGTGATGTTGTCGCCTAGCAGCGCCAGAATCCGCGCGCCGGCAATGTCCTTGGTCGGTGCGGGCTCGGCGGTCAGGCCGTCAAAATAGGGCGGGTTCTGCACATAGGTTGAGCCCGGCTGCCACTTATAGGTCGCCGAAGTTCCGGCAGAGGCCAGAGCCTGCCATTCCTTCGTGCCTTCCGTGATATGGCTGTATCGCTCGACGAAGGCTTCGCGCGTGACGGCAGAGCCGACGAGTTCTGCGATTTCGTGATTAGTTGGCCAGATATCGCGCAGATGAACCGGTGTGCCGTCAGGTGCATGTCCCAGTACGGCCGTCGTGATGTCCTCGCGCATTGTCCCCAGTAGCGCATAGGCGACGACGAGCGGCGGGCTTGCGAGATAATTGGCGCGGACGTTGGGTGAAATCCGGCCCTCGAAATTCCGGTTGCCGGACAGGACGGACGTTGCGACCAAGCCATTGCCTTCAATCGCGTCTACTAACTCTGTCGTCAGTGGGCCAGAATTGCCGATGCAGGTTGTGCAGCCATAGCCGACCGTCTCGAAGCCCAGTGCATCCAGATCAGCGCTCAGATTGGCGCGATCCAGATAGTCTGTGACGACCTGCGAGCCCGGTGCGAGCGACGTCTTGACCCACGGCTTCGGCATCAGGCCAAGTGCGCGGGCCTTGCGGGCCACCAGTCCGGCCGCGACCAGAACGGCGGGGTTGGACGTGTTGGTGCAGGATGTGATGGCGGCGATGACAATGGAGCCGTGCCCGATCGTATAATCCGTGCCGGCGACGGGGGCAGTCTTGTGAATGTCGGCGGGTGCGACACCAAGCGCTTCCGTCAGGGCTTTTTCGAAAGCCGGGGTGGCGACGGAAAGTTCGATCCGGTCCTGCGGGCGCTTGGGACCAGAAATGCAGGGTGTAACCGTGCTCAAATCCAACGTCAGCACATCCGAAAAGACTGGCTCCGGCGTGGACGCGTCACGGAACATACCCTGCGCGCGCAGCCATGCTTCGGTCAGGGCAATGCGGTGTTCGTCACGGCCGGTCTGACGCAGATAGTCGAGCGCCAGTGCATCCACGGGGAAGAAGCCGCAGGTCGCGCCATATTCCGGCGCCATGTTTGCGATGGTTGCGCGATCCGCGACCGGCAGATGATCCAGCGCCGGGCCGAAGAACTCCACGAACTTGCCGACCACGCCCTTGGCGCGCAGCATCTGTGTGACCGTCAGGACCAGATCGGTCGCGGTCGTGCCTTCCGGCAGACGCCCGTCCATTCGAAAGCCTACGACATCGGGGATGAGCATGGAAATCGGCTGTCCGAGCATGGCGGCTTCGGCCTCGATCCCACCAACGCCCCAGCCCAGAACGCCCAGACCATTGACCATGGTCGTGTGGGAATCCGTGCCATACAGCGTATCGGGATAGGCGTAGGTGACGTCGCCGACCGTTCCAGTCCAGACGACCTGGGACAGATATTCCAGATTGACCTGATGACAGATGCCAGCACCCGGCGGGACGACGCGGAACTGGTCAAACGCCTCCTGCCCCCAGCGCAGGAACGCATAACGTTCGCTATTACGCTCGAATTCCAGCGCGACGTTCTGCTGGAGCGCGTCCTTGCGTCCGGCGACGTCCACCATCACGGAATGATCGATCACCAGATCGACGGGGACGAGGGGATTGACCTTCTGCGGATCACCACCAAGTGAGACGATGCCGTCGCGCATGGCCGCCAGATCGACGACGGCCGGAACGCCGGTGAAATCCTGCATCAGGATGCGCGCGGGCTTGAACGGGACTTCCTGCGTCGAGTGCGCGGTTTTCGTCCAATCTACGATCGCCTGCGCGTCCTCGACGCGATAGGTCGAGCCATCCGTAAAGCGCAGGACATTTTCGAGCAGCACCTTCAGGCTGACGGGCAGGCGCGAAATGTCGCCCAGCTTTTCAGCGGCGACAGGCAGAGAAAAATAGCGATAGGAGCGCCCCTCAATCGAGATGTCGCGCTGGCAGTCCAGAAGGTCGTGTCCAACCTGTTTCATGATGGGAATGTTCCTCGGAGGGCTGTCATTAGAGTGGGGGCAGAAAATTACTGGATGGCACGTAGAAGGGCCTGCGTGACGTCCTGCGTGGTGGCCTTGCCGCCCAGATCGCGCGTGCGAAGACCCTCGACCTGAAGGATCTGCTTCATGCCGCCGTCCAGCCGCTTGGACAGATCCTGCCGCCCGACATGCGCCAGCATCATGCTACCGGCCATCATCAGCGCCAGCGGATTGGCGATGCCCTGTCCGGCAATGTCCGGCGCAGAGCCATGGACGGCTTCGAAAATGCCCATTTTCTCGCCAATATTCGCGCCAGGCGCCATGCCCAGGCCGCCCACGAGACCCGCCGTCAGATCGGACAGAATATCACCAAACAGATTGGTCGTGACGATAACGTCATAATTCTCCGGACGGATGACGAGTTCCATCGCGCAGGCGTCAACGATGCGTTCTTCTAGGGCCACGCGGCCTTCATATTCCGCAGCGACCTTGCGACCTTCATGCAGGAACAGACCGCTCAGGATTTTCAGGATATTCGCCTTGTGGACGAGCGTGACCTTCTTGCGGTTGTTCTTGATGGCGTATTCGAAGGCGAAGCGGACAATCCGATTGCATTCGGCGCGGGTATTGAACCCGGCGCCATACGCCACGGCTTCCGGGTCCCCGTCCACGGCCATGTAATGCTCCATCGCGGCATACAGGCCTTCGATGTTCTCGCGGATCACGACCAGATCGACGTTCTCGTAACGGCCGCCGGGCACGATCGTCTGGGTCGGGCGCACGTTGGCATACAGATCGAACGCCTGACGCAGCGTGACATTGATGGAGCGGAAACCCTTGCCGACGGGGGTGGTCAGCGGACCTTTCAGCACAAGGCCAGTACGGCGGATACTATCGAGCGTAGCCTCGGGGAGGGCGGTTCCGTGCTCCTCAAAGGCGCCGACGCCTGCGCTTTGGTGGTCCCAGAGGAAGGGGGCGTCGAGGGCGTCCATGACGGTCGTGACCGACTGCATGATTTCCGGGCCAATTCCGTCACCGGCGATGAGTGTGGCGGGAATGGTCTTGGTCATGGCGCGTTCCTGTTCGGTCAAAGGATGTGTCTGTGACGCGGCGGACCTTAAAGAAGTTCCGTGTCTGAACCAATGTTTGCAGAGGGGTTTCATCATACTTTAAAGGTATGGAATGATCGAACTCAGACACCTCCATGCCGTCATCGCCATTGCCGAGGAGCGCAACCTCACCCGGGCTGCCGAGCGGCTGGGAATTCAGCAGCCCCCGCTGACGCGGCTTCTCAAAGGAGTGGAGCAGGAACTGGGGGTTCAACTCTTTGAGCGTCATGCAAAGGGCATGCGGCTAACGTCCGCAGGACGGAGCATGCTCAAGGGGGCGTATGATGTTATCGCACGTATGGATGAGACCGTCGAAGATGTCCGCCGGATCGTACGGGGGGAGACGGGAGAACTGTCGATCGGGTTCACGAACTCCGCGCTGTGTCATCCCAGTCTGCCGGATATGCTGGGTCAGTTCCGCGAAACCTGGCCGGATGTGGGCCTGACACTGACGGAGGGCAATTCCAGTCAGCTTCTGGGAGGCTTGCGAGAGGATACGGTGGATGTCGCTTTTGTGCGGACGTCCATTCCCGATGTATCGGATGTTGTAGTCGAACTAATTGTGGAAGAACCTATGGTGGTGGCGGTTCCCCGAACGCACAGACTGGCGAAAGAAGCCCCGGGGTCAGGGCTGAAACTGACAGACCTCGAGAATGAGGACTTCATTCTGTATCAGAGCCAGTACAATAACGGTTTGTACAAAACGATCGTGGATGCTTGTCTGGGAGCAGGTTTCACACCACGAATCCACCAGAAGGGGCCGCAGCTTCTGGCAGCGCTCAATCTGGTTGCCGGGGGACTGGGAATCTCTCTCGTCCCGCAGTCCATGCAGCAGCATCATGCCGGACAGGTGGTCTATATCCCGCTCTCGTCCCGCACGGCTCTGACGGCACCGCTTTATCTGGTGTTTCGCTCGGTCCGGATGACGGGGGCAAAGCTGTATTTCATCCATCAGGCCCGCCGCATCCGGCAGGCCTATGGCGCGGTCGCGGCGGAATGAGGGTTCAGGAATCCAGAGGCGTTGAAACGGACGGGGGTGTTTGGCGGGAGTCACTGACCCAACTCTTGGTCAGCGTATAGGCCACGGAGAGGATCAGAGGGCCGATGAAGATCCCGACCAGTCCCAGTCCGCCGAGCCCGCCAATTACGCCGAGCATGATGAGAATGAGTGGGATATCGGCCTGTTTGCGGATCAGGAATGGGCGCAGGACGTTATCGATAATGATCGTAATGATGGTGACGACGAGCAGAAGTGCTGCCGGGGCAAGACCACGGTCGAAATAGACCCAGATCACTGCCGGGATCAGGGTGACGCCCGGGCCGGCCTGCAGCAGGCAGGCCATGAAGGTCACAGCGGTCAGGATACTGACCCAGGGGACGCCGGCGAGTTTCAGGCCGATGCCGGCCACGGTGGACTCAACGACTGCGGTGACGGTTACGCCAAAGGCGACCCCCCGGATCGTGTAAGCCGCAAGCTGAAGCATTTCCTTCCCGCGATTGCCCGCCAGAATGGTGACGAGTGTGTCCGCGACGGCGATCGCTGATTCCGCGCGCATGAGGAGCACACCGAGGATGAGCAGCGTGAGAATGAACTGCAGGGCCAGGATGCTGAAGCTGCCTGCATAGGCCAGAAATGTGTGGATGAGGGTTTCCGGGGCCGGGATGATCTGCCGGATCATTTCGGGAAACTGCATGTGCTGCATGCGCTCCCAGAATGGCGCGATATGCGGACCGATCAGGGGAAGTCGGCCCATCCATGGTGGCTCATCTGGGATGTGGAGCGTGGAAGACGAGGAAACCAGCGCGATGATATCGCCGAAATGGCTCGAAACCGTCGTGATGGCGAGCCAGAGCGGCAGGATAAACACCAGCATCGCAATCAGGATGGTAAGGGAAACGGCCGCCCGGCGGCTGTTCCCGACGATGGTCTGAAGCCGTCGCAGCATGGGCCAGGTCGTCACCGCGATCGTGACGGCCCAGATCGTGGCGGGAAGGAACGGCTTGAGGATCCAGATGGCGCTGATGACAATGCCGCTCGCCAGCAGGGCGACCAGAACGGATCGGGTATTGTCCTGAGAACCATTCTGGAAGAGGTCTGGCATTGAAGGTTTGGCTTTCCGTGGAAATAAAGTCAGCATTGTAGTGCAGGGAAAGATAGGCCGATCTGCCCTCAGGAGAAAATAGGGGTATTTGAAATCTGCGGCTGGTTAGCTTGGTGAGGCGGCTGGCGGATCAGGCTTCCAGAGGCGGTATCCGTTGACGGCGAGCAGGATGAAACCGGCATACAGGACTGCGGTCGGGTAAAGGTCACGGCTGATGAACAGGGCGACGTAGGCGCTGTCCACGACGATCCACAGAAGCCAAGTTTCACGATAGCGCATGGTGTCCCAGCACTGGGCGAGGATGCTGTAGGCGGTAAGGGTGGCGTCCGTGATGGGGGTTGGGTCGTTGGTGAAGCGGGTGAGGACGAAGGCCCATATCCCGCTTCCTGCTGTGCCACAGAGCAGGCCGGTTATGAGGGTGCGGTGTGTCGGGCGTCGGACGCGGATCTTTCCATTGGTTTTTCCCATCTGGCGCCAGTGTTGCCAGCCGTAGATAACATATAGGCAGAACGCGATCTGAAGCCCTGCGTCGGCATAGAGTCGCGCTTTGAGGAACACCCAGCAGTAAAGCCCCGCTGCGGTGAGCGAGACGGGCCAGCAGATCATGCTGCGCCGGGACGTCAGCCAGACGGCGAGTGCGCTGAGGACAGCGCCCAGAATTTCGATCAGGGACATGAGGGGGCTTGAATGGTCTGGGTCAGCCAACGCAGGAACTGCTGCCCGGAGGGCGAGGCGAACCAGTGTGCGTGGCCTAGAAGATAGTCCGTATAGGCCGCTTTCACGCCAGCTTGGTCGTGAACCAGCGTCTCGTAATAGGCGACCTCGGAGAGGGCATATTCGACGTGAACAAGCGGCAGGAAGAGGGGCACCAGACGGCGTTCTTCGCGGGAGAGCGCATATTGCGCCAGATAGCCCGACAGGAACGCTTCGAGCCGTTCATGGATGACCGGACAGTCGTTCTGAGGTTCGAGCCATGCGATGGCGGTACGTTCGATGGCGACCGCGAGGTCATAGGCGGCGCAAGTCCGGTCCGACATGCCGAAATCCAGAATGCCACAGACCTGTGCATCGGCGCCCGTACCACTCCAGAACAGGTTGGATGGATGCCAGTCGCCATGACCCCAGCGGGGCTGGATCGTGCCGAGATGAGGTTTTAGTCTTTCATGAAACGGCATCAGGGCGGCGGGGATATCTTCATGCCAGGGATGACGGGTCAGGGCCTCTGTCAGCCCGGTCTGTTGTGGGATCCAGCGTTCCAGACCGGCAATCAGGTTGAGAGATGTGATGACCTCGAACGTGGAGAGCAGGGGGCGTCGTGAAGGGCGGGCAGGGGCATCGAAACTGCTGGCTGCGTCGTGAAGTCGCCCCAGATGCAGGCCGCCGGAAAAGGCGTGTTTGACGTTGTGGAACGGCTCCCAGGACTGCACGGTTTCGTAGAGGTCGTGGCCGGGCATCATGGAAAAGACCTCATAGGCTGACCCATTGAGATCAAGGGCCGCCTGACCGGTTTTCGTGCGCCATGTCTGGCCAACCGGAACGCCCTGTTCGGCCAGATGCATGATGAAGCGGTGCTCTTCCGCAAGGGCTGTCGCATCGCGTAGACAGTGATCGTGGCGTTTGAGGAAAACCCGGCTTCCATCCGCCAGCAGGACGACGCCCGTTGAGGAAAATGGTCGCCGTCCGTGCCAGATGACCTGTCTGGCCGGGGCCTGGAGCGGGAAATGGGACAGGACCTCGCAGGCTTCGGCATCGGACAGGGCTGGCCAGTCCCGCTTGTTTTCGGGGCCATGGACGCCGAACTGTCCGGATGCTTCTACCATGCTCAGAATCCCGTTGAGGCGGTGAACAGGGCCGCAAAGCCGCCGCCAATGAAGTAGCTCGGGGCACTTCCGGCAATGGTGGTGCCATACACGCCGGTCGTGTCCTTCGCATTCAGGGTGGGGCTCGCCACGCCGGAAAGATAGTGCTCGTTTGTGATGTTGATGAAGTTCATCCGCAGGGTTGGCTGATGCAGATGGACGTGATCCGAGAAGCGGTAGCCGATGGCGAGATCGCCCGTCGTATGGTCCGAAACGCGCTCGTCATTCATGAACGTGGCGTACTGGTGGCCGGTGTAATGCACGGTGGCAACGCCGAAGATGTGTCCGTCATCGTAACTCAGCCCGGCTGCGGCCTGAAGGGTGGGGCTGCGGACAGCGATTTTGCCACGGGTGCGCAGAAGGTCTCCGCCGGACATCAGGTCGTTGTCGATGGTGGCGTGCAGATATTCGCCCGACACATAGGGGCTGAAGTGATGCCAGGGACGCAAGCCGATTTCCACGTCCACACCGCGTGACGTCTGACCACCGGCATTCATGGTTGTGCTGACGATGGAGCCGTTCTGTACGGCCTGCGTGGAGATCTGGCGGTTAGTGAAGTTGTAATTGAACAGTGTCAGGCTGCCGATGATCCAGCGTCCCGTCCGGCGGTAGCCCAACTCTTCGGAAATGGAATATTCGTTGCGGATGTCGGCCGATCCGGTGCCGTACATTTCGCCCGAAGAGGGGTCGTAGGTGTTGTACAGCGCACTCTGATCCGGGGCGCGGAAATTGGTCGTGGTGTTGAAGAAGAGCTGGTTTTCGCCGTCAATCCACCAGCGCACGCCCAGACGGGGGAGGGGCTCCATGCTGTTAGAGCCGACATGGTACTGCGGCCCCGGCATGCTGTTAGTGCCATCGCGGCTCATCATGACGGCCTTGAACCCGAGGTCAATGGCCAAATGGTCATGCAGCAGGGATATGTGGTCACCGACGAACAGGGCGTTCGTCTGGGAAATGGTATGAAAGCTGCCGCCGAGAAGGCGTTCGCCGTTCGATAGGCGGATCACGTCCTTACTGTTTTCCGCCCAGATGTCCGGCGCATATCCGTTGGTCTGGACAGTTGTGAACGGCTGTTGCTCGTTATCATCGCCATAATCGTACCAGTAACCCAGAACGAAATCGTTCCAGCCGGTTTTGTAATGTAGGGCACTGGTAAAGCCGGAGCGGTAGCTGCGTTGGGTATAATCCGCGCGGACCACGCCGACGCCATCCTGTGCGCCGGGCAGGTTCAGCGTGTCGGGCAGGGCCTGTGTGCCCTGATAGAGACCGGATGTGGACATCGTGCTTCCGCCCGGCCAGTTGCCATAGGCGAACTGGGCGTAAGGTGTGACGTCCAGAGACAGGTGGTCTGTCAGCGTCAGATGAACGGGCGCTCCGCCATAAAGGGTGCGTTCTCCGTCACGCCACAGGCGCCAGTAATTCGCCCCGTTTTCGGGATTGCTGCTGTCATAGCGGGCCAGAAGGTTGTTCTGGCCTTTGATCCCGTCCGATTTCCAGCTGTCCATCGTGGGTTCAGGATACCAGCTTGTGATGGTCGTGTTGAAAGTGCCGATGAGGCTGGCGCGGTTGCCCTGTCCCCATTCCTTGAGGAATTTGAAATCGACATGCTGCTTTGCGTCGCGGCCTGGCCCGCGCCAGTTGTCGGTCGCGCCGTGGGAGTAGGAGACGAAACCACGGATGCCGGTATGGGCGATGTCGCCGGTGTCGAGGCGGATGAATTCGCGGTTGGTGTTGTAGGACCCGTAAGACATGCTGGCGTCACCGCCTGCTTTTTGGGCGGGATCGCGGAAGGTCAGGTTCATTAACCCCCCGGCGGCGTTCAGGACTGGGCTGTCCAGATCGGCCGATCCCTGTGCCAGGGCGATTTCCTGATAGTTCTCACTGTCTGCGAACTGGCTGGGCGTGCCGGAATAGGCGGCGACATCGTTCAGCGGCATGCCTTCGAGCACGTAACCAATGGCGCTGTTATCGAGCCCGCGGACGGTTATGTCGGTATTGGGGGAAAATCCCATCGGATCGGACGAGGATACGTTGGCGCCGGGTAGCATGGATGCCAGCTGGAAGGCTGTTGCCATCGGGGCCTGTTTGGAAATGAAATCCTGACCGATCGTGCTGACAGATTTCACGCCGTCCTGCAGATGGATCAGTCCTCCCCCTGGTTGATTGCCGGGAGCACTGTCCGCAATGCGGTGCACAATGATGTGTTCGGTTTTGGGAGGTTGTGGAGCCTGTGGCTGAGATGCGGCCCGCTGGATCGCGGGCCTGTTCGTGGCCGGTGTCTCGGCGGCATGCGCAGCCGAAAAACAGACCGTTGTGCCGATCAGGACAGGCAGGACACAGCGACACCGCGAGCGGCCGACGGCAGACACAGGCGTTTCCCGGGTGTTGGGGCAGTATGGTCTGACAGACGCTGGGGCCGGAGCGGCCAAGGGTTGTCTGTGTGCCATGATGAGAGACTCCTCGCCTGTAAGCAATGAGATCTCAGCTCTGACAGGAAAGGTTCAAGCTGCTGGCTGCGTTGTGCATGGACATGCGCCGGGCAGACAGCGACCACCATCCCTCCGCCAGTATGAACTGGATCAGGTTCAATGGGTCACTGCGCCGTATGACTTTTAAGGGTCACACCAGCAGAATCTCAGCCCTATGCCAGAGCCCCCCACGGTGAAGCGCCACAAATCCTCGCTGGAAGAGAAATTGTCAACATGATGGAGCCGTCTGCATGCAGGTGTCGCATCCGGGAAAGAGTATGTTGTAAACAATTTCGAGAGAAGTATTCATTTTTTATTAATAACGGCAGGTATAAATTTGTAAACACTCACGTTGCTCCTCGAACATAGCGTGAGACCAGATGTCAAAAAGGCCCTCATGCTAAAATGGATTGAAAAAACCGCCTATGTCCGACAAAAAATCAAGGTGCTTTTTGCCGTTCTGATTCTGCTTTCTGTGGTTCAGTTCATGGTTGAGCAGATTTTTCAGCATCTGTTCGTGCATTATAGGCATGAACAGACTCTCTCGCAGGGTGCGGGACTGCTGTTCCAGATTACCCTGACGCTTCTGATCGCCAGATTTGCTATCCGCATCGTCGCGGTTCCCTTCGAACAAATCACGGCTGCTACTGAAAAGGTGGCCGGGGGCGCACTTAACACCACCATTCCCTGCCTTCATCAGCAGGACTGCGCCGGCCGTCTGGCCCGGTCCCTTCAGTCCTTTCGAGAAAACAGCCAGAATCAGCTGAAGCTTCAGGAAATTTCAGCTCTCGAGGCGCGTGAGGCCGCGCGTGTCCAGAGAGAACTTTCCGGAAAGAGCGAAAGCATCCGTCGGCTGCAAAGCGAAACGATCGAGACGATCTGCGCCGGGATGGAAATCGTGAAGAACGGGGACCTGACCTTCATGTTCCAAGAGCATTTTCAAGACCGGTTTGAAGAGTTCCGGCGGGATTTCAATACACTTATCCATATTTACCGAACAGCGATTGCCAGGATTTCCGATGCGACGCTCATGATTGCCAACGGGACGTCGGAAATCGCTTCGGCTTCCGCTGAACTGAGTGAACGGACAGAACGGCAGGCCGTCAATCTTGCCCAGTCCGCCGCGTCCCTCAACAGCATTACACAGACAGTTGGCAAAACCGCCCGCTCCGCCGTGCAGGCGCGTGAGACGTCTCTGGAAACACGGGCCCAGATGGTTGGGATTTCGGGGGTCATGCATTCGGCCAACACGGTGATGGGGGAAATCCGGGCTTCCTCGCGGCAGGTCGAGAGTATTCTGGGTCTGATTGAGGAGATCGCGTTCCAGACCAATCTGCTGTCGCTGAACGCTGGGATCGAGGCGGCGCGCGCCGGTGAGGCGGGTCAGGGATTTGACGTGGTCGCAAAGGAGATCAGGGCTCTGGCTCAGCGTTCGGCCAAGTCCGCCCAGGAGATTCGTAACATCATCGCTTCCTCGGGCCGTCAGGTGGAAGAGGGTGTTCATTTCGTTGGCGAGGCAGATCGGTCGATGAAAGTCATCAGTCAGCATGTGGACGGGATCACGTCGCTGCTTGAGGAGATTTCCCAGGCTACGACGGGTGAAGCTGAAAGCCTTGAGACAATTAACGAGGCGATCAACGAAATGGATCAGATGACCCAGCGAAATGCCGCGATGGTGGAAGAGGTCAACGTGGCGTGTCGGAACCTGAGCAACGAGGCGAAGGATCTTTTCGCCGAATTGTCCAGATTTAGCTTTGCTCCCGCGCAGCCGTCCGATGACTGGATCCACCCTGCAAACCGGAGCCTTGCTGCGGCAGAAGCCTGACGAAGACGATCTTGCCCCGGCCGGGGCGGTGGAACATTATCGCGACATGCCTCGACATTGGCCCTGATATTCCCGACACTGGTGGCATGCTGGTTCGTTTCCTGTACTTTCCTGTCCTGAATGACGTATCCTGCCCATGATGGGGCAGGCTTTCCGTTCTCTGGGGAGACGTAACTACCGCATCTGGGCCATGGGGGCCCTGGTCTCGAATATTGGGACCTGGATGCAGATGACGACGCAGGACTGGCTGGTTCTGACGGAATTGACCCGGCATGATGCGACCGCTGTTGGCATCGTTACGGCGCTTCAGCTCGCGCCACCGCTTCTGCTGATTTTCTGGACTGGAAAAATTGCTGACAGGGTGGAGAAGCATCGTTTTCTGCTGCTGACTCAAGCTGCACTTGGAACTTTGGCGATTGCGCTGGGGGTTTTGGTAGTGACGGGCCTGATTCGGTTGTGGGAAGTGGACTCGTTTGCGTTTTTAAGCGGCTGTGTGGCGGCTTTTGACAGCCCGGTGCGGCAGATTTTTGTGGGCGAACTGGTTGGTGAAGCGGATCTGGCCAATGCCGTCGCGCTCAATTCCGTTTCTTATAACGCGGGGCGTATGATCGGGCCGGCTGTGGCGGCGTTCTGTATTGCCGAGCTCGGCTCGGGCTGGTCGTTCATTCTGAACGGGCTTTCGTTTTATGGCGTACTGATGTCGCTCCTCTCCCTGCGGGCACAGGAACTGCATCGTCTTGCACTAGTCAAACCCGAAAATGCGCATCAGGAAAAACAGGATCTGCTGACGGGCGTGCGCTACGTCTGGAAGCGCGATGATCTGCGGACCATCCTGTTCATGCTGTTTCTGCTGGGGGCGTTCGGGCTTAATTTCCCGATTTATATATCAACCATGGCTGTAAGCGTCTTTCACGTCGGGGCGCATGGTTATGGGATCCTGAATTCGGCAATGGCGGTCGGAACGATCGCCGGGGCCCTGTTCGCGGCCAGTCGTAAGACCATGCAGTTTTCTGCCCTGCCGCAGGGTGCCGTCGTTTTCAGTTTGGCCTGTCTGCTGGGCGCGCTTTCTCCGGGATACTGGGCTTTTGCTGTCACGCTGGTTATGGCCGGAATGGCGTCGCTGACCTTCACGGCGGTTAGCAACAGCTACATGCAGCTGGCAACGGATCCGGGCATGCGTGGGCGGGTGGTCTCCATCCGTTTCGCGGTCTTTGCAGGGTCATCTCCGTTGGGGGCACCGCTGGTGGGCATGGTTGCGAACTGTCTGGGCCCCCGCTGGGCTCTGGGGATCGGATCGCTCTCCGGGATTCTGGCGGCCGGGGTGGCGCTGCTTTATCTGCACCGGTTGCAGGCTGGAAAAGAGACATGCTCCTGACGTACTGGGGCATGATCGTCCAAAGGTTGCGGCGGGGATTGATTGGAGTCTTGGTGCTGCTTGGTCTGCTGTTACCCTGGATGGGATGGGTCGCGTTCCGGGGTGTCTCGGCTGTTCCGGTCCGTTCGGAAATGGCGGTCATCCTCGGAACAGCCGTTACGCAAAAGGGGGAGCCGCGTCTGGCGCTGCGGGAGCGTCTGGAAGAAGGGTTGCGGCTGTGGCGTGCCGGGCTTGTGCGAACGATCATGGTGAGCGGTGCGATCGAAAGCGACAATCATCAGGACGAAGCCCGGATCATGGCGGACTGGCTGATGGCCAGGGATATTCCAGCTTCGGCAATCATTGTGGATTCGCACGGAAACAACACCTGGCTGACGGCCCTGCATGTCGCCCGGCTGCATCCCGAGGGCGTTGTCGTGGTCACGCAGTGGTTTCATGTCCTGCGGTCGGAATGGGCGCTTCGTCGGGCGGGCGTAAGGCTGGTCTCAGGGGGGGCGCCGTGCCACTTCCGGATGGCGGAACTCTGGTACCTGTTCCGGGATTCCGTGGCGCTCCCAGTCTATGTGCTAACGAAAGCGCCTTAGGGGTGACTGAATCAGTAGGGGACGCCGATCTGTTCGATGGCTGTGGCAAGGGACGGCGTGAGTGGCATCATCGGGGCAAGCGTGGCCTGATAGGCGTGATATAAGTCTCCCTTGCCTTTGTAGATCGTCTCGGTGGGTTCGCCCTCGGGGCTGACTTCATTGAACCAGCTTCCGAAATCGCGGTCGATCAGGGTTGTGTCGATATAATCCCAGATCATGCGGTACCAGTGCTCGTAATGAGGATTTCCGGTCCGCTTGTAAAGGTTGATCGCGGCTGTCAGGGCTTCGGCCTGCGCCCAGTGAATGCGGCTGCGGTTGTGCGGGCCGTGTTCCCAGTTGATGGTGTAGAGCATGCCGGGCCGGCCATCGGCGTTCCAGCCGGTGTTTACCCCGGTTTCGAACAGGGCCTGAGCGTCGTGCAGCATCCATTCTGGCGTGGCTAGGCCATGACGCAGAAGGGCGGCTTCGAGCTTCAGGGTCAGATGGGCCCACTCCACGAAGTGCCCAGGCGTCATGCCATAGGGGCGTAGGTCATCGTTAGGCTTGTCGCTGTGATAGTCGCGCATGAGCGTCCAGTTGCGCTTGAAATGCTCCGGCATTGCGAATCCTTCCGCGGCGGCCAGTTCATGTACGAAGCGCGTGACGATGCGGCGGGCGCGATGGAGCCATTTCACGTCACCAGTGACATCTGCCAGTGCCATGAAGGCCTCGGTGGAATGCATATTGCTGTTGGCGCCGCGGTAGTCTTCCTCGTCTGACCAGTCCGGGGCGAAGCTTTCGCGCATGACGCCTTCCTCCTCGCTCCAGAAATGGGTTTCGATCTGATCGATTGCATCCCGGAGCAGATCGCCTGCGCCCTCCGCACCGATCAGTACGGCCGAGGATGCCGCGAGGGCCACGAAAGCGTGCAGGTAAGCCTGCTTGCGGTCATGTTCCTTGTCTGCGAAATGCTGCCAGCCCCCATGAGTGTCATCGCGAAAATTCGTGCGCAGGGCATGGATTCCATGAGCGACGAGCGGCGCGCTTCCGGGGAGGCCCTGAAGCTCCGCCACGGCATAGGCATGGACGCAGCGTGCGGTCAGCGTGGCCTCGGGTTTCGCATTTTTAGGCAACGTGCCTTCCAGATCCAGCCCGGTAAAACCGCCGTCTATGCATCCGCCCTTGCTGAAATCTAGAAGGCGGCGACCCTGCATTTCCAGCCATGCCCGGTGAGAGGGGCGGCGGATCCAGCTGTCGCGGCTGAGGAGGGTGGGTGAAAGGCGGTCGGTCATGAGGCGCTCCGGGCAGGTCGACAGATGTGGTTATCAGGACGTTTCAGGGGCGCCGGGGTTCCGGAAGGGTATGTGGACAGGCATGATGCTCACGAAGATGCGCACGGATGCGGATGTGTCTTGCGTCGTGCGATGGGTTTGCCGATACAGGAGAGTATGACTGACCGGCCCTCAATCATCGTCGCTCCCAGCCTTTTGGCTGCTGACTTTTCCCGCCTCGGGGAAGAGATATCCTCCATTGCGCGCGCGCCCTGGCTCCATCTCGATGTGATGGACGGGCATTTCGTGCCGAATATCTCGTTTGGCCCTCCGGTCATTGCGGCCCTTCGCAGGCATACGGATGCGAAATTCGACGTCCATCTGATGATCGATCCGGTGGACCCGTATCTGGAGGCTACTGCGAAAGCAGGCGCCGATCACATCACGGTGCATGTTGAGAACGCACCCCATCTGCATCGTTCGCTTCAGACCATCCGTGCCCTGGGCTGCCGTCCCGGCGTTGCAATCTGTCCGGCGACGCCTGCAGTGGCGCTGTCGGAAGTCATGGATCTGGTGGATATCATTCTTGTCATGACCGTTAACCCGGGATTTGGTGGTCAGAGCTTTCTCGACAGTCAGCTTGCCAAGATCAGGACACTGGCGGAAATGATCCGCGAGAGCGGACGGGAGATTGTCCTTGCCGTGGATGGCGGGATTGATCCCCGGACGGCGCTACTTGTTGTGGACGCAGGCGCGACCATGCTCGTTGCGGGTTCGGCAGTCTTTGGAAAAGAAGACCGGGACGCTGCGATCCGAGCGCTTGAAGGGCCGTTCGCGGAACAGATTACCGGATGACAGGCGGTCGCTGGCTTCGAGGTCTTCGCCTCTCCTTTGCCCGTTTGCCCTTTGGGGGGCCAGCTTCCGAAGGCCCAGTGCATGCGTTCCGCGATCCATGGAAAGGCGATCCGGATCAGGGCGCGCGCCTGATTGGGGGCTATTTCCGTTTCGACCGACAGGACTATCCGCTGCCAAACGGGAACTGGGAGCGTGGTCCCTGGCCGGAGCCGGTGCGTGAATGGCTCCATGGATTCAGCTGGTTGCGGGATCTGCGGACCCTCGGGAGCGACAGGGCCCGTTTGACCGCACGGGGACTCGTCAGTGACTGGTTGACGCATCCGCCAACCGATCCGCTGGTGCGGGATGCGTGCGTCACGGGGAGGCGTCTAGCGTCGTGGCTGTCGAATCATGAGTTCTGCCTGGCCTCTGCCGATCCGCGGCTTCAGCAGCGTCTAATGGAACGGATGCTGGTGGAGGGCCGGACCATCGCGGCCCTTCTGCCTTTGCCCCCGCAGGGTGCACGTGGCCTGATGGCATTTCGGGGATTGCTGGCGGCAGCCATGGCAATGCCAGAGCAGACGGGGTTCATGTCCCGATTCCTGCGGTATCTGCCTGGAGAACTGGAGCGGCTGGTTCTGACAGATGGCACAGTAATGGAGCGCAGCCCGGAGGCGCAGTTCCTCGCCGCGCGTGAGCTGGCGGAAATGTCCGTTATGTTCCGTACTGCTCATGCCAGTGTTCCGCCCTTTATCGATCGGGCGCTGGACAAGGTCTGTCCCGTTCTGCGGGCGATGCGGCACGGTGATGGTGGTCTTGCAGTCTTTAATGGGGCGAACGAGCGGCACAGCGCAGCTGTGGAAGATGTTCTGACTCAGGGGTCGCGGCAGAAATTGATTGCGCCTGCCATGCCACAGGGAAAATTCACGCGGCTGGCGCTTGGCAAATCACTGCTGCTTGTAGACAGTGGCCCTCCCGCGCCAGTTGGTTTTGATAGTATGGCGCACGCCGGAACGCTGTCCTTCGAGTTTTCGTACCAGCGCCATCGCCTGTTCGTGAATTGTGGAAGTGCTGTGGTCGGGGCCTGGCGCGATGCCATGAGATGCAGCGCCGCTCATACGGTACTTGTAGCGGATGGTCTGTCGTCTGCGGACTTCGGACCAGCTGGCGGCATGACGCGCCGGCCGGTTACCGTGTCCTGCGATCATCAGACCGACGGCACCGCGCACTGGTTGGATCTGTCACATGATGGCTACCACGCGCCGCTGGGAGCAAAATGGACCCGTCGCCTGTATTTCGGCTCGGATGGTGAGGACTTGCGTGGGCAGGAGATCATTGATGGGGAACGCAATATCGACTTTGCCATCCGCTTTCATATTCACCCCGATGTGAAAGTGACGCAGGATGATGAGGACATCATTCTGCAGGTTGGCGGGACGATCTGGCGCTTCAGGCAGCGTGACGGGGGTGTGCGGCTGGAAAATGATATTTATCTGGGGCGAGGGAGGCGCGAGGTTTGCCAACAGATCATCATTATACCGCGGCCTCTTCCTGACGTGACTTCGCCGGAAGGTGAGGCCGCACCGGCTGATGAAAAACCTGATGCCGAAAAGGCGATTAAACGAATTCATCAGAGCATAACCTGGTTGCTTGAACGCATCCCGGAATAGGCTGTTTCGTAATTGTGAAGATACTTGAGATTACCAACGTGGATTTTGCTCTCAGGCAGTTCCTGCTGCCGCTGATGCGGGAGCTGCGTGATGCTGGGTATGACGTTCAGGGGGCCTGTGCGGAAGGTTCCCATCTGGAGCCTGTCCGGGCCGAAGGCTTTACGGTGCATGGTGTTCCGATGGCCCGCTCCTTTTCGCCACTGGCACAGTATAAGGCATTTGTTGCTCTGGTGCGGTTGATTCGGCGGGAAAAGCCGGATCTGGTCCATGGGCACATGCCGATTAGCGGCATTCTGGCGCGATTTGCCGCGCGGCTCTGCGGGGTGCGTGTCGTAGCGTATACATGTCACGGATTTTTGTTCAATCAGCCGGGATCATGGCGTCGCAGGATGCTTTCCCTGATTCTGGAATGGGCGGCAGGGCGCATAACGGATCTGTATATGACGGTCTCGGGCGAAGAAGCGCGGGACGCACGTCGGCTGCATCTGAACCGCAACCCCATCGCCATCGGCAATGGTCGTGATCCCCGACGCTACCATCCCGATCCGGAGACGCGGGCACGCTTGCGCAGGGAACTCAGAGTGCCGGAAGATCGGCCGGTGGTCATCGTGGTGTCGCGCCTGGTGCGGCATAAGGGTCATCCCGAACTGCTGCGTGCGATGGAAGATGTGCCGGAGGCGGAGCTCTGGGTGGTCGGGGAACGTCTGCCTTCGGATCATGGCGCGGATCTGACGGTAGCCTTCGCAGGCGCGTGCGACCGTCTCGGCCCGCGTCTGCGGATGCTTGGATATCGTGAAGATGTCTCGGAGTTGCTGAAGGCCGCAGATGTGTTTGCGCTGCCTAGCCATTTCGAGGGCCTGCCCATGTCGGTCATCGAAGCGATGCTGACGGGATTGCCGGTCGTGGCGACGGACGTCCGGGGGCCGAGAGAGCAGGTACTGGATGGAAAAACCGGATTTCTGGTTCCACCTGGTCTGTCCACGCCTCTCGCGAAGGCCCTGCGTACCCTGTCGCAGGATGCAACGTTAAGACAGAAGATGGGCGCGGCCGGAAGACAGGTCGCGCTTGAGGCGTATGACGAACGGCATATCCTGAAGCATGTCGTGGCGCTTATGGAAAAAGCCTGTTCCTGAGACCCTGTCAGTCGTGAAAAGTTTGAAGATCATTGAGGACTGACCATCCATGATTGAAAGGGATTGTACGACGAACGGCTGTTTGGTCTGGGCGAAAAGATGCAGAATGCTCTGTTTCGCCAGATCGGCGTCGGTCAGTGCAGATATTCCGGTCGTGATGGCATCCTACTGAGCTGCATTGTTCTTAGTCAGTTGCGAAATGAGTTGGAAGGATCGAAGAACCGCTGGTTGATGTGCTTGGCCGGTAATTTCTAGGTCTTTGCGGTTTGATTGACGGTTCTTTGGGGCGTTTTCGGTCTGCGTCTTGAGCAGATCGAGTGCTGCCCCCCGCTGGGTTGCTACGCGGCGGCGTTTATCCGCTCCAGGAAGAGGAAGCGGCGCATGTTGTAGACGGTATTGGCCAGACCGATCCGCGTGGTGGACTGGGTGATGCCTACGGTTCGGATGAACAGTCCCATCTGCGACTTCTGATCGGCAAAGACATGCTCGACACGCGAGCGGATGACCGACTTTCCAGCATTGGATCGCTGGATATGCCGATGCATCGGTTTGAGATGCGGCTTTTTCCTGTGAACCTTGGAGACAAAGTCCTGCTTTTCCATGAAGTCTTCATTGGCTTTTGAGCGATACGCCGTATCAGCCCAAACGCCTGAGGCTATATTGGTTTTATCCAACAGGCCCTCGCGTAGTCTGGCATCATCGCTGGCTGCGGCATTCGTCGTCTTCCATTTCCCGATAAACCGAAACTTCTGGTCGATGGAGACGTGGGATTTGTAGCCAAAGAACGGAATGGCGAGATCACTTGACGGCATGGTTCCATCATCCTGCCGCTTCGCCTTCATGAACTTCAGTGTCCAGCGCGCATGACGGTCCTTGTGCGACAGCTTTGCGGGTTTGTCCTGCCAGTCTTCAGGAATACGTCCTTCCCAAAGGTTGTTTTTCTCTGCGTTGGAGTTCTGCTTTGGAGCAGCCACCAGGTTGCCTCCAGGATCTGGCCCGACATCGGCAGATAGCCTGCGTCAGACGTTCCCTGAACAGCCAGAGTGTTCTGGCATCAGGCATGCGCTCCGATAGGCCCAATCCCAGAAAGCACATGCACGACAGGCAGCCGTTGATCAGATATTCCGTCCGTTCATCGGACAAATTGTTCAGCGTCTGGATAACCAGGATCCTGAACATCAGCACCGGATCAAATGGCGGTCGTCCACCTTTACTGCTGTCTGAGCAGGCCAAAGCCTGCTCCAGATCACGGCGGAAGACTTCAAAATCTACAGTCCGGGAAAATGCTTCGAGCTGATCACCAAGCCCACTCAGCTGAGGAAGCCGCTGCTTCAACATCAAAGAAACCAGGCTGCCTCGCCATCCATTCCCTCAATCAATGCAGGAGAAATGGAATCACAGAACAGGTCTCAAAAGCAGAGGGTTATTTGAGGGAGTAATTTGCGGGGTTGGAGAAATCCAATGTAAATTTTCCATAATTTATTATTATATTCGGTTTTTTGTTATGTATAAAATACTATGGTTATGATTAATTCTATTATCCTGTAAACTTGTCTTTTGTTTCTGCGCTGCTTTCATGAGACTATCGTCATCACAAGATGGTTGAAGATAAAGGTATGCTTCATGAAGGTCGGTCTGTTCGTTCCATGTTATGTGGACATGTTTCACCCCGAGACAGCAATTGCGACTCTGGAACTGCTGGAGCGCTTTGGGTTATCCGTTGAATATCCTGTCGATCAGACATGCTGCGGTCAGCCCATGACCAATACTGGCTGCGAGCGCGAGGCGGCCAAGACGGAAGAACTGTTCGTCCGCAATTTCGGGAAATACGACTACATCGTCACGCCGTCCGGAAGCTGCACCAATCAGGTGCGCAACAACATGACGGCCATCGAACAGACTGATGCCGTCAAACACGTTCGCAGCCGCACCTATGAACTGGTCGAATTCCTGCATGACGTTCTCAAGGTCGATGCGTTCCCCTGGGCCGAGTTTCCGCATCGTGTTGCCTTGCACAACAACTGCAACACGCTGCGGAACCTGCGGATCGCCAGCATGAGCGAACGTCGGGAAGAGCCGTTTTCCAAGCCGAAGGCGCTGCTGGGGATGGTCAAGGGCATTGAATTCGCCGATCTGACGCGCCCTGACGAATGCTGCGGCTTTGGCGGGACGTTCTCGGTGTTCGAGGAAGGTGTGTCGGCCAAGATGGGTCAGGACAAGGTGACGGATCAACTCAAGTCCGGCGCGGAATATGTCACGTCCTCCGATAGTTCCTGCATGATGCATCAGGAAGGCTGTGCGCGACGGATGGGTGCCAATCTCAAATACATTCACATCGCCCAGATCCTGAACGGAGCACGCGCATGACCGCCGAATTGCATGAAGAGCTGACGGACCCGCATGGCGAACAGCTCGATCATGGCGCCGCCTCGTCCCGGCCTCTGAAGTCCCGGATTTCGGAACCCCAGCCGCGGGGTGCGAAAATCCGTGGCAACCGGCCCGTTGACCAGTCCGAAGCTGCGAACCGCTTCATGGCCGCGACCGAACATGAAACCATGCATGACGCGCGCCTGTGGGATTTGCGTCAGAAGCGCGACAAGGAAATGCATGGGATCGAGGAATGGGAGGAGCTTCGCAACCTTGCCTCTGGCATCAAGGAACACACGCTTTCGAAGCTCGATTACTATCTCGAACTGTTCGAGAAAAATGCGACGGCCAACGGAATCAAGGTTCACTGGGCGAAGGATGGGGGCGAGCATAACGCCATTGTTCTGGAAATTCTGCGGAGCAGGGGCGTCGAACGGCTGATCAAGAGCAAATCCATGCTGACGGAAGAATGCGGCTTCCGGGAGTTCATGGCCCACAACAACGTCGAGGTCATCGAAACCGACCTTGGTGAGCGCATCCAGCAACTTGATGACGAAGCACCTAGCCACGTCGTCGTGCCTGCCGTGCACAAGCTGCGCACCGATGTGGCCAGCGTGTTTGCAAAGACAATTGGTTCCGATCCAGATAATGCGGATGCGCATTACCTGACAGAATGTCAGCGCGAAGCCACGCGTCCGCTGATCCTGTCGGCTCAGGCCGGTATGACGGGCGGGAATTTTGTGGTGGCGGAGACGGGAACCTTCGTTGTCTGCACCAATGAGGGCAATGCGGATCTGTCTGCCAATACGCCGCCGCTGCATATCGCGTCCATCGGGATCGAGAAGCTGATTCCCGGACTGAACGAACTGCCCGTCTTTATTCGCCTGCTGTCACGCAGTGCCCTGGGTTCTCCGATTACGCAGTATACATCGCACTTCCGTGGTCCGCGTGAGGGCAGCGAGATGCATGTCGTGCTCGTGGATAACGGGCGTTCCGAGCGTCTGGGAATGGAGAAATTCTGGTCGGGGCTGAAATGTATCCGTTGTGGTGCCTGCATGAACACCTGCCCGGTGTTCCGGCGCAGCGGTGGTTTGAGTTATGGCGCAACCTATGCCGGGCCGATCGGGCTGATTATTGACCCGACCTTCAACGCGCATAAATATCGAAACCTACCGTATTCCTCGACGATGAACGGCAGTTGTACTAATGTCTGTCCGGTAAAAATTAACATTCACGAACAGATCGCCGACTGGCGCAAGACGCTGGCGGGTGCGGGAGAAATTTCCTCGGTCAAGAAGGTCATGATGAAGGCGGCGGGCGAGGTTTTGGCATCGCCTGTAGTCTATCGGGCAAGTCTGCCTCTGGGGCGTAGCGCGCTACGACATCTGCCGCATTTTATGCTGTACAACAAGCTCAATATTTGGGGCCGCAAGCGCGACATTCCTGAGACACCCAAACAGACGTTCAATGAATGGTATCGCAAGAACCGGAAGCAGCAGGACGAAGGGAAAAAGTCATGAGCGGTTCACGCGAAGCCATTCTGGACACAATCCGGAAAAATCATATTCAGGGCGAACGTCCCCGGCCTGTCGTGCCGCTGTTCGATCAGGCAGCCCCAGCAGACATGAGGGCGCTGTTTCAAAAGACTCTTGAGCGCATGGGCGGCAAGATGCTCACTCCTTATGCGGTCGATCCGATGGCGCCCGTGTGTCAGGCTATCGTTAAGCTGGGGCCGGTCCTGTCTTGCGTGCCGGAGTTCGAGGGAGATATGAGGATCACACCCCAGACGAAGCCTACGGATATTGCCCCGGTCGAATATGCCGTTCTGCGCGCGGCGTTTGGAGTGGCGGAGACGGGATCGCTTTGTTTTACGGAAAAGCAGCTTCTTGTGAACACGACGGGCTTTTTGCCTCAGCACTTAGTGATCCTGCTGGACCCGTCTCAGATCGTGTATAATTTGCACAATGCTTACCAGCGCCCGGAATGGACGCAGGCGCATTATGCTGTGTTCCAGAGTGGTCCGTCAGCGACGGCAGATATTGAAGGCGTGCTCGTGCATGGTGCGCAGGGTGTGCGCTCGCTAAGCGTGTTGTTTCATCCGGAGGCTTAGAGTCCTTTTGGAAATTGAGCGTGAGTGGTTTTCAGGGTGTCTGTTGCGTGATTCAAACTCAGGATGTGGACGCCAGAACAACGAGGCCGAATGGCCGACATTACAGGCAAGACGAAGCGTTATCCGTCTGATCTGACCGATGAAGAATGGGATCGCATAGCGCCCCTGATGCCGCCTTTGAACCGGCGTGGCTAGGAAATGTTGCCTGTTCATTTTGGTCCATGGCAGACCGTCTATTGGTGGTTCCGCAGGCTAATGCGCCGTTTCCTGTTTCAAACCATCCATGATGTCTGCCTGATGCTTGATCGTGAAGCTACGGGACGCGAGGCCAGTCCATCTGGGGGCGTTATCGATAGCCAGAGTATCAAGGCTCCTCATGCAAAGACCCGTGGCTATGACGCCGGCAAGAAGATCGTTGGCCGCAAGCGTCATATCGCGGTCGATACCGATGGCCGACTGCTTCTGGTCAGGCTGACACCAGCCGATATTTCGGATAGTGCGGGTGGACAGATGATCCTGGATGCTATCCGCCAACGCTGGCCGTGGGTGAAGCATTTCTTCGCAGATGGGGCCTATGACCACCTGCAGTTGATGGACAAAGCCGCCTTTCACGACTTCACGGTCGAGATCATACGGCGCTCAGATACGGTAAAAGGATTTGAAATTCTGCCACGTCGATGGGTCGTTGAACGGACATTCTGCTGGATGATCCGCTGGCGCCGACTGGTGAGGGATTACGAACAGCGTATCGACGTGGCAGAGGCCATGATCCACATCGCCATGGGAAGCCTCATGCTACGCCGAAATGCTCATCCCTGAATTTCCAAAAGAGCTCTTAGAGGCCCTCAAATGTTCTGCTTTCTTTTACCTAGGGGGAAGCGGAACTTTCTTTTTTCAGAAATGAGTGTGGGAAGAGTTTCCTGCTGACAACAATACAGTGATTTTTTTGTTTTCAAACCCGATCTGTTGTGCACACTATATTCCGTATTCAGAACGTTATGAACTACGATTCGAACGATGCTGTAATGAGGGTGTGACACATGTCAGCGAGATCCTGGAAATATATCGGAATTTCTCAGATGGTGTTTTTGGCGTTGTATGGCCAAAATTCAGTCTGGGCAGCAGATATGAGACGCCCTGAAGCTGCCAGTCTCCGCGCGAAGACAGCGCATGCCCAAAAACATGCGCCCGTCGTGAAGAGTGCATCAGAGACGATCAGTGTTGTAGGATCCGGCTCCACAAGGCAGATGCAGTCGGTTTCCAGACGTGATATGCAGAATCTTGTTCCAGGAACAACACCGCTCAAGGCTGTCGGAAACCTTCCCGGCGTGCAGTTCAGTTCTTCTGATCCACTCGGGATCGACCTGTGGTCCCAGAGCTTTTACATGCATGGTTTTACCAGCGATCAGCTCGGATTTACCGTTGATGGAATTCCGCTCGGTGGTCAGGGTTATGAATCCTATAATGGTGTGCCGGTCAACCGGACGATCAGTAATGAAAACATTATCCGCACGGATGTTTCACAAGGGGCGGGCAGTCTCGATACGCCTTCGACCAGCAATTTAGGTGGTACGGTCCGGTTCTACAGCGACGACCCGCTGGACAGGATGGGGGGCAGAATTTCCCAGACTTTTGGAAGTTATGATGCTTTCAGAACGTTTGTGCGTTTCGACAGTGGAAAGCTCAATCCGAGTGGTACCAAATTCTACGTGTCTTATGACCGGCGAGCTGAAGACAAGTGGCTGGGGGGGGATTCACAGTTCCAGCAAATGGTGAATACCAAACTGGTGCAGCCCATAGGCAACCATACGACATTCAAGACCTATTTTGATTGGTCACAGGAAGCTGCGGCCTCCTATCTCGATAATTCGCTACAGATGCTGAAAACGGTCGGATATGACTCCGATTATTATTATCCTGATTACGCTGCTGCGCTTAACGCCGCGAATGGAATTTATCCAACAAAATATCAAAACCTATCTGACCCCAAGAACGCGGCCTATTACCGCGGGATCGAGACGAGCACTTACTATGTGGGCGGGATGAGTCTCGATAGCGAGCTGACCCAGCATCTGGAGTCCAGAACGACGTTTTATGGCATAGGTAAACGTTATGATGCTTGGTGGACCAGTCCCTATGTCAGTTCACCAAGTGGCGCTCCTCTTGCAGCTCAGGACCAGGCAATGAGCACACGACGCCTGGGTTTTCAGACGGACCTTCTCTACCATCTTCGCAAGCAGACATTCGATGCCGGATTCTGGTATGAGAATTCGGTCTACAACCCCTCGATGCAGTATTATAACGAGCCGGACTCGCCAGATGGCACGCCGTATGATGAGGTTGCACATCGGGGAACACCATTCATGATCGGCTATGGTGAGGCCTTCAATACCAATACATATGTCTTCCATATGCAGGATACCTACAAGGTGCTGCCGAGCCTGACGCTGCATGCCGGTTTCCGTACCATGGTGGTTAACGCGGCAGATCGCGTCACTAATAATGATTTCCGTTATACCGGGTTGACACAGATTGCCTCTGGGTCTCTGACAGCTGAGGCGGCGGCGCTTCCTCAGTTCAGTGGAAACTGGAAATTCGCTCCACATAACGAATTCTACTTTGATATTTCAAAGAACATGCAGGCTTATCCGCAAGGTGGCTATAATACCTCAACCCCTTGGGGAGCCCAGACCCAGGCTGATTTCAATACGCTCAAGAAAAACTTACGTCCCGAGACGGACTGGGTGTATGAAATCGGGTACCGTCTTCAGACGAAATACGTTCAGGGGCTCATCAATCTGTATCATACGGATTTTTCTAACCGGCAGCAGTCGATCTCTGTCGGTCCGCTCGTGACGGCGCATTCCCTATTCCAGAATGTTGGGGATGTGGATATGAATGGGGTGGACGGAAGCGTTACGATCGTACCGGTTAGGCATTTTTCGATTTACAACAGCATCAGTTACAACAGCTCGAAATTTGAAAACAACCTGACATCTGGCGGCGTGACGTATCAGCTCAAGGGGAAGCAGGAACCTAATTATGCGAAGCTGATGTATAAAAATTCGCTCAGTTATTCTGTCGGAGATTTTAATCTGCATTTTGATACGCTGTTCATGGGCAAGCGATATCTCAGCTACGTGAATGATACGCGTGTTCCGGCGTACTGGTTAGAGAATTTCGGTATGGGTTATAGCTTCAGGAATATCTCCATCGCCAAAACGCTGAAATTCGATTTCAATATCTACAATATTACCAACGAGCGTTATGTCTCGAATATGGGAAGCGGGGGCAATCCGCTTTCCGGAGATTATAATAGTTTACAGGTTGGAGCCCCCCGTTCCTTCTACGGAACGATCAGTGCCAGTTTCTGAACCCTTTGCGCCGTTCCAGATTGAATGTAGGAGTGGATGAATGGGGTACTATGTGGCGAAGCCACGATGGTTTTTTTTGGAGGGCTGCTGCCACCTCGTTCACCGGTATCCACTAGTCATTCTGCGCGGTGGATCACGTCCGGATTATGCTGGATGACGATTAGGGAATCGTCTGCATCGCGCAGTTCTTCGGTGGACGTCACGACCGGGACCGGCATTTGGCCGAACAGACGTCTGGCATAGGGGGAAATGGAATCCAGATAGAGTCTTTGCGCCTCGGCATAGATTGTCCCGAAGGCCAGTGAGGATTTGCCTGACTTGGAAATACCTGTGACCACGATGAGCTGGTTACGCGGGAGATCTGCGTCTACATTTTCCAGATTGTGTTCCCGCACTCTTCAGACACGGACCGTCTCATGGGGTATTCCTGATGATGTCAGCAAGAATGTAGATCCGCCAGACATCAGAGTGCACAAACCACGCTTCAAAAGCGGCGGTTGAGGCGGGCCTTCTGAAAGGCGGCGTTGATGATCTGCGTTTCCCGCATCGCCAGTTCACGGATTTTTTCTCCCATCGCGCCGACCTTGTCCGGATGGTACTGCCGGATCAGATCGCGATAGGCGCGCTTGATTTCGTCAGGCGATGCAAATTCGTTGACGCCGAGGACTTCGAACCACCTCCGGTTCGCAGGGGATGCAGCGATCGGGTCTTTCGCTGTTTTCTGATCGGTGTTTCCAGCATTCTTTTTGCCCGAGATCATCTGCATCACGATGCCAAGGATGATCAGAGCTCCAAGCGCAAAGACGATGAATTTCGCGAAAGCAAAGATGAGACCGAACACAAGTCCCAGATGGGTCACGACCCAGTAGACGAGAAACGCTGCTCCGATGAGCGCGAGAAGCTGCATGAAAAATCTTCCGCCAGTAGTCGCAAGCTATCCTACCATGGCCAGGCAGATTTTAGGGAACGGCTTCTTTTTCCGGACTGTCCTTTCCGCCCCTGTTAGAGCCAGCCGTTTGCTCGGGCGATCCGCCCGGCTTCAATGCGGTTGCGGGCATCGAGTTTCTGCACGATTTCTGAGAAGTAGTTGCGGACCGTGCCTGAGGAGAGGGACAATTCCTCCGCGATTTCGCGGTTGGTGCGTCCGGCTTCGGCGAGGCGGAGCATGGCGCGTTCGCGTTCGGAGAGCGGGTCGGGCAGGGCGTCCCAGACGGCTTCGGCCAGGTCGGGTGCGATGGCCCGGCCGCCTGCCGCGACCTTGCGGATGGCGGCGGCGAGCTGCGTGATGGGTGCGTCCTTGAGCATATAACCGCGCACGCCGGCCTGAAGTGCGCGGCGCAGATAGCCGGAGCGGCCGAAAGTCGTCACGATCATAACGCGGCTGGGTAGGCCTTCCTGAAGGATCTTTTCCGCAAGCTCGATGCCGGTGACATGGGGCATCTCGATATCGGTCAGGACGACATCAGGGCGGTGTTCGCGGATCAGGTCGAGCGCCTCGCGCCCGTCGGTCGCCCGGCCGACGATCCGGATGTCGTCTTCGAGTTGAAGCAGGGCCTCGAAGGCATCGAGGAGCATGGTCTGGTCTTCGGCGAGGATGAGGCGGATCACGGTAGTATCGTTGCAGTCAGCTTGAAGCCCTGGGGGTGGGGGGAGACGGTGAGCGTGCCGCCCGAAGCGGCAAGCCGGGCACGCATGCCACGTAGGCCGTTGCCTTCGATAAGGCTGGGGGCGGATTGCGCGGTTTGAAGTGGGCCATCGTCTTCGAGGGTGAAGGTGTAGATATGCCCATCAGCGTTATGTTGGAAGGTGAGGGTGCAGGTCCGGGCATCGGAGTGGCGGATGACATTTGTGACGGCTTCGCGCAGGGCCAGGGCAAGCACGCTGTTCTGCGGCTGGTCAGCGGAGGGACTGGGACCGTTCAGGGTGAGCGCGATCCCCGCTGTGTTCAGGGCCTTGCGGGCGCGACCCAGTTCTCGCTGGAGCGAAGCGCCGTTCATGCCGGAGACGGCGTCCCGGACTTCGCGCAAAGAGGTGCGGGCGATCTGGCTGATCTCGGTTACTTCCTGTTGCGCACGGGGTGCGTCGGATTTGAACAGGTGGTCGGCCAGTTCTGCTTTCACGGAAATGACCGTCAGGGAATGACCCAGAAGATCGTGCAGGTCGCGGGCGATGCGTTCGCGCTCGGCGGTCGTGGCGAGGGTGCGGATCTCGTTCTGGGCTTCGCGTAGTTCAAAATTACGGATGCCGAGCTGCCACTGCATCAGCGTGCCCATATAGGTGATGATGCTGAAAAAGGCGCCGGGGATGGCTTCTAGCGTGGTCTTGTGGCGGAAATGCCCGGAAATGATCAAGACGACCTGTAGCAGGATGACCATCGTGATGGACTGCCGTTTTCCGGGTAGCCGGGCACACATTCCAGCTGCGAAAATACAGTAGACTTGCCAGTCCCCATGCGTCCAGGCGCAGGCATAGCCGATCAGGTCGGTCAGGATGATCTCGCCGTAGCCGTAATATCTGTCCTTCCGGTAGGGGGCGAAATAGACCAGCAGGAAAACCAGCATGGCGGCTGTGGAGAACAGGATGCCAGGCAGTGTGGGGCGGTGATGGCCCAGCAGCCACGGGACGGGATAGAACAGCAGATAGCTTAGATAGGCCACCAGATACTGGTTGAAATGGGGCCAGGGCGTCTTACGGTCAGCCAGGTGGCGAGAGAGGGAATCTGCGGCCATTTGGTGAGGATGGTAACGGCTATGGCGGGTGTTCAGACCGGACGGAGCAGGATATGCTTCTTCTTGCCGGACGAGACCTTCAGGACACCGTCCCGCAGGTCGTCGAGCGTGAAAGTCTGGTTCTCGTCCGAGACCACCACGTCATTGACGCGACCGCCGCCGCCCCGGATCAGACGACGTGCTTCACCACCACTGGTGGCGATACCGGCCTCCTGAAAGACGCGGAAAGCAGGCAGGCCTTCGGCGATCAGGTTGGCGGGCAGGTTGATTTCCGGCAGCGCGGCCTGAGCGGAGCCCTGTTCGAAGACGCGACGCGCTGTTTCTGCGGCTTCTTCGGCGGCAACGCGGCCGTGGCAGATGGCGGTGGCTTCGGTCGCGAGGATCTTCTTGGCCTCGTTGATTTCCGAGCCTTCGAGCGCACCTAGACGCTCGCATTCCTCAACGGGAATATCCGTGAAGAATTTGAGGAAGCGGCCGACATCTGCGTCCTCGGTGTTACGCCAGAATTGCCAGTATTCGAAGGCTGCCAGTTTTTCTGGACGGACCCAGGTCGCGCCTTTGGCAGACTTGCCCATCTTGGCGCCCGACGATGTGGTGACGAGCGGGGTGGTCAGGCCGAAAATCTGCTTGCCGTCGGTACGGCGGGTCAGATCGATGCCGGAGACGATGTTGCCCCACTGGTCCGATCCGCCCATCTGTAGGATGGCGCCGTGGCGGCGGTTTAGTTCGCGGAAATCGTAAGACTGTAGAATGGAGTAGTTGAACTCCAGAAATGTCAGACCCTGTTCCCGTTCCAGACGCTGCTTCACGCTGTCGAAGGACAGCATGCGGCTGATGGAAAAATGCGCGCCGATATCTTGTAGCAGGTCGATGTAGGAGAGCTTGTCCAGCCAGTCGGCATTGTTCGCGAGGATGGCGCCGCTGGACGGGTCTTCGTCGCTGAAGGTGATAAACTGGCGCAGAGATTTTTCGATCCCGGCGATGTTGTGCGCGATCGTCTCGTTCGTGATGAGGGAGCGGGCCTCGTCGCGGAAGGACGGGTCGCCGATCTTGGCCGTACCGCCACCCATCAGGGCGATCGGGCGATGGCCGTGCTTCTGGAGCAGGCGCAGCGCCATGATGGAGAGCGCATTGCCGACATGCAGGGAGTCCGCTGTCGGGTCGAAACCCACATAGGCGGTGATCGGTCCGGCCAGCATGGCCTCGTCGAGGGCGTCGAGGTCGGTGCACTGGAAGATCAGGCCGCGGGCCTGGGCTTCGAGGAGGAACGGACTCTTTGGCATGGGTCGGTCTTGCTACGCTGCTACAGGAAAGGATGCGGACCCTAGCATGACCGGCGCCGGAGCGGAAACTCCGGCAGCGGCCATGATGGCGGGCCAGGTGCTTATTCTGTTTCGTAAGGCCAGTCGATGCGGGCCATGCGGGACGGGACGAGGAAGAAGCAGAGTGTCCCCAGGGCGGCGAAGGCCAGTGCGACCGGTCCGAAGATGCGGGTGCCCAGAATGAACGGATTGCATAATTGCAGTACGAAGGCGGGCGCGACGGTTGCTGCAATGATGACACTTTGCGGAGGCTGCTTCATGACGAGGAATGGCAGCGGGCAGCAGAACGTCACGCCGAGGGTTGCAACCAGAAGTTCTGTGGCGTCCAGCAGGGCATGCGAGAGTGCGAGCGGCTTGAATAGAGTGACCGGCAGCATGAGGCTCAGCGTGCGCAGCGGGGCCGTCAAGAAAACCCTGTTGGCTTTGGCGGTGAAAACTGCCCGCACGAAGTTCAGCCGGCTGCCGAAGCGACCCGTTGTCAGAAGCAGCGGCCAGTGTTTGCGGTTGCTGATCCAGGCGTCCTGCAGGGCTATCAGGATGGTCATGCCGGGGGTCAGATGTGCGATTCGGTTGCCGAAACTGCCATGTCCGAGCGGCAGGCTCCCCATGATCAGGACCGCGCAGGCGGGCATGAACAGGCTGGTCAGGAGATCACTGCGCAGATTGGTCGGAGTTGCGGGAGCTAGGAGCATCTGTCGCAACTGGTAGAAACTGGGACCCTGTGGGGCAATACGGGGTGTCGTTTCGGGAAGTGCAAAATCCGGGGTCGAGGCAGTGAAGCCGTCCGTGGAGGCCATCATGGCCGGGGAATGCAGACGGTTCGGCAGTGTCATGATGGCGGTCGTCAGCAGCCCCATCATGATGAGATCGGCCGGGATGGTCAGCAGGGCCGGGCGTGTAAGGGCCCAGAGCGGGAAATCGGTGGCAAAGGTCAGGAGCATCAGGCCCAGCAGTAGGCCGACGCCAATGACTGCCGTGATGCCCTTGGCCCTGCGTGACGTCTGCTGCGGCGGGGCATACCACTGGATGACGGCCGGCACAGTATTGAGAAGCGTGTAGAAAAGCGTGTCATGTAGGGGGAGGCCACTCCAGGCGAGCAGGCCGGAAAGTGCGAGGATGGCCCCCATGGACATCAGGGATGCCGCGCGGGCCTCTGCTTGGAGCAGGCCGGGGATGGCGGGGGCCTGGGATGCACCGATCTGGTTGCCCGAATGGGTTTGAAGGCAGTTCTGCACAAAGGTCGCGGCGATGGCCGCGTTGAAGACATTGGCGTGTTTGAGCGCCTTTTCCAGACTTTGGGTCAAGAGGGCAGCGTGCAGTTCATGAGCCGTCAGACCCGCCAGCAGGATGAAGATTACTGCCGTGAAGATCATCGGGTTGCCGACGAGGAAAATGCGCGTTCCATACAGCCGTAGGGCACGGATCATGTCGCTGCGTTCCAGGGCGCCCGAGGGCAGAAAGCTTCTCATGTCGCGGCGTCCGGGGTGTTGGTTTCAGCAGGAGAAATGCGCGGCGTCGTGATTTCCAGAAAGGCGTCTTCGAAATCTGGGATGACCGTCAGGGTGCCTTCGGGAAGGATCAGGTTTCCGGTCCAGCCATGAACCAGCAGCGCATCAGGACGCTGGCCGAGGATCTGAATATTGGCGGGTAGGACGGCGAGGAGCTGGTCGGGTGCGGGATGTTCGAGCCAGCGCGTGGTGGCGCGGAAAGTCTCGGTAGAGACGTCGAGCACAACATTTCCCTGCCGGACGAAAATCAGGCGCGAGCACAGGCGTTCGAGATCGGACAGGATATGTGACGAGATCAGGATGCTGGCGCCGGTCCGCTGCGTGTAGGTATCGAGCAGGTTTATGAAGTCGCGCCGGGCATGGGGATCCAGGCTGGCGACGGGTTCGTCCAGAACCAGGAATTCGGGGCTGTGACGCATGGCCAGAACGATGGCCAGACGTTGTTTCTGGCCGCCTGACAGGGAGCGCACCTGCTTTTTCGGGTCGAGGTCGGCCCAGGCAGTTAGGGCCGGATCGATGGGGGAAAGCTCCCCGTAGAACGCAGCGATGTAGTCCATGAGCTGGGCGACGCGGAAGTTGCCGAAGCCAGTCATGGTCTGGGGGACGAAGCCTGTCCGTGCTCGGATTTCGCGGGGGAGGATCGCGATGTTGTAACCGAAAATGTCGATGTTGCCGCTATCCGCGAGCAGGAAACCCATGAGGCATCCGATCAGCGTGGATTTGCCTGCGCCGTTACGTCCCAGAAGGGCTACGGTTTCGCCCTGCGCGATGGAGAAGGAGATGTCATCCAGCGTCCGGAAGCTCCCGAAGCTTTTGGTGAGGTGCGAGACCTCCACAGGCAAGGACGAGGCGGCGGCGGGATGCAGAATGTTTCGGTCTTGCATGAAATATCCGGTTACATATTTGTCTGGACGGAGCCAGGGATCGTGTAGCCCGAAGCAAAAATGGCTCTCCGGAATGGAGAGCCATTTTTGAAGTATCTGACGGGACGGATGCCCCGGATCAGTCTGCGGCCAGAGCCAGCGCCTTGCGGCCACGCATCGTGTTCACGTGGTCTTCGAGAGCTTCGGCAACCTGGTCGGCCTGCTTGGCGAAGATATGGTCGGCGTCTTCGAAGATGCGATAGTCGACGGCCACGTTCTTCTGGGTGTTCAGCTTGTCCACCAGCTTGCGGATTCCGGGTTCGGGAGCCATTTCGTCCCGGCCGCCAGCAATCATCAGGCCGCTGCAAGGACAGGGGGCCAGAAAGCCGAAGTCGTAGTCGTTGGCCGGCGGGGCCACGCTGATCCAGCCGCTGATCTCGGGGCGGCGCATCAGGAGCTGCATGCCTACGAAGGCACCGAAGGAATAGCCCGAGATCCACAGTTCTGTGGAGTTCGGATTGACCATCTGCATCCAGTCGAGGGCTGCTGCTGCATCGGAAATTTCGCCGATACCGCCATCATAGCGGCCCTGGGAGCGGCCCACGCCACGAGAATTGTAGCGCATGACCGAGAAGCCCATCTTCTCGAAGCTGCGATACATCGTGTAGGTGATGCGGTTATTCATGGTGCCGCCGTGGAGCGGATGTGGATGCAGCACCAGGGCAAGCGGAGCGTTGGGTTCGCTGGAGTGGTGGTAACGACCCTCAAGCCGGCCGTCTGGGCCGGCGAACATCACTTCAGGCATAATACTCTCGCACTGTGTCAGGCAGGATTGGAACTCTGCCGTCCGGTGGTGCTGTGTATATCGATTCGCAAAACCTGATTTCCACCAAAATCGACATGGCGTTGCGATTTCCGCCAGTTTGTCCAATCTGGAAAACATGATGACTGCACTCAAAACCGTCTCCGGGACGACCTATTTGGATGCCAATGCCACCGAGCCTCTGCGTCCCGGCGCGAAGGAGGCGGCGCTGGAGGGGATGCTGCTGTCCGGGAACCCGTCTTCGGTGCATGCCGAGGGGCGGGAAGCTCGCCGGTTTCTGGAGGATGCCCGCAGCCGGGTTGCCTCAGGTTTCGGGCGGATTTCCGGCACCTGTGTGTTTACATCCGGGGCGACGGAAGCCGATGCGATGGCGGTTCATGCGTTTGGACAGGAGCGCCGGATTTTCGTTGGGTCTACGGAACATGATGCCATTCTCAGGGCTGCACCGGAGGCTGAAATTCTGCCCGTGAACAGGAACGGAATTCTGGACGTGGAACACTTGCGCTCGCGGTTGCAGGACACCGGTCCGGCGCTGGTCTGCGTGATGTCCGCCAATAACGAGACGGGGGTGCTTTCGCCGCTGGAGGATGTACTGGCGGTCTGTCGCGACTCGGGATCGCATCTGCATGTGGATGCTGTGCAGAGCGCGGGACGGGTGCCGTTTGTGCTGGGCGGGTGCAGTGTTGCGGTGTCCGGGCACAAGATGGGTGGCCCAAAAGGGGCGGGCGCGCTCCTGCTTGCGGAAGACGAGCCCATGGATGCGCTGGTGGCTGGTGGCGGTCAGGAGCGGGGGCGCCGGGGCGGGACGCAGGCACTTCCAGCTATTCTGGGAATGGCGGCAGCGTTCGATGCCGCCCGTGCGCAGGACTGGGCTCCGGTGCAGCGTCTTCGGGGGCGTGTCGAAGCGGCTGCGAAAAGCGTTGGCGCGCGGATTGCGGGTGAGGCTGTGGCGCGGTTGCCGAATACGAGCTGTTTGATTCTGGACGGGGTAGCGGCTCAGGTCCAGCTTATGGCGCTGGATCTGGCCGGATTCTGTGTCTCGGCGGGGTCGGCCTGTTCGTCAGGAAAAGTGTCGTCTTCGCATGTCTTGCGGGCGATGGGGGAGACGGACGGCGCGTCGCAGGCCATTCGCGTGTCGCTGCCCTGGAATGTGCAGGAAGCCCAGGTCGAGGTGTTCTGTGATGCCTATGAGGCCATGGCGCGGCGTTTGCGGAAGTGAGACGGGCAAAGAGGCAGTAGGCATGATCTATCTCGATTATCTTTCGACAACGCCGTGTGATCCGGTGGTTGTGAAGGCCATGTTGCCGTGGTTCGGAGAAGATTTCGGAAATCCGCACAGTGTGCATGGGCCGGGGCGGAAGGCAGCGCAGGCCGTGGCGCGGGCGCGGGAAAGCGTGGCGAAGCTTCTGGGCGTGGAGGCGCGAGAGATCGTGTTCACCTCTGGTGCGACGGAGGCGAACAACCTCGCCATCAAGGGGGCGGTGCGGCATCTGGCGCGGCTGGGCGATCCGCGGAGACGGATTGTCACGGTGGTGACGGAGCATAAATGCGTTTTGGAATCGGTGCGCGATCTGGAAAAAGAGGGCTTTGAAGCGGTCGTACTCGGCGTAGACAGCGAGGGACGGGTTGATTCCGAAGCTCTGCGGGATGCACTGAAAGTGCCAACGCTTCTGGTCAGCATCATGGCGGCGAATAACGAGACCGGGGTGTTGCAGGATATTCCGCAGCTTGCGGCGATCGTGAAGGAGCGCGGGGCGCTGATGCATGTCGATTTGGCGCAGATGGCGGGGAAGATGCTGGTGTCGCTGCGGGATGTGGATCTGGCGTCCGTCTCTGCTCACAAGATGTATGGGCCCAAGGGGATCGGCGCGCTCTATGTCCGGAGAAAGCCGCGTGTCCGGTTGGAACCGCTGTTTTCTGGAGGTGCTCAGGAGCGGGGTCTTCGGTCTGGGACGCTGCCGACGCCTCTGATTGTGGGATTTGGGGAGGCTGTGGATATGGCGGCTTCGGCCATGGGCGATGAGGCGGCGCGGCACGTGTTCCTGCGAGATGATCTGTGGGCGCAGCTTCGTGAAGGCTTGCCGGGGGTCGTTCTGAACGGCGCCGGCGCGCCGCGTCTGGCAGGGGCATTGAATGTCTGTCTGCCGGAAGGATGTCGGGCGCTGGATGTTCTGGAAGCCTGTCCGGATGTCGCCGCTTCGACCGGATCGGCCTGTACCGCAGCCGAGATTGCACCGTCCTATGTCTTGACGGCGATGGGACTTTCTGCGGAGAAGGCGTCCCGGTGCTTGCGCCTGTCGGTCGGACGCTTTACCTCCAAGGCCGATATTGACCGTGCGGCCTCTTTTCTGATCGCAGCCGCCCGGGCGTGCTAACACAACTGAAACCGAAAAAAGCGGACGAACTATGCCCAAGATGACCTTTGTCGAGCGTGATGGAACCCGTCGTGACGTGGACGCGCCCGTCGGCCTGTCGGTGCTGGAAATTGCACATAAGCATGACATTGATCTGGAAGGCGCGTGTGAAGGCTCGCTTGCCTGCGCGACTTGCCATGTAGTGGTCGATCCTGAATGGGCTGCAAAACTGAGCGCGCCGACGGATGATGAGGAAGACATGCTCGACCTGGCGTTCGGTCTGGAAAAGACGTCCCGTCTGGGCTGCCAGATCGTCATGACGGACGCGCTGGATGGCCTGACCGTCCGCCTTCCGAAGGCGGGCTGAGCACTATGCGGATCCTCGTTGCCATGTCGGGAGGCGTGGACAGTTCCGTAGTGGCCGCGCTGCTCAAACGGCAGGGCCACGAGGTAATTGGCGCGACCCTCCAGCTCTACGATCACGGACAGGCGGCCAAGCCGGGTGCGTGCTGTGCGGGGCGTGATATCATGGATGCGCGCGCCGTGGCGGACCGTCTGGGCTTCCCGCACTACGTCATTGATGCGGAAAGCCGCTTCCGTGACAGTGTGGTCGAGAGCTTTGCGGACGCCTATGCGCGTGGCGAGACGCCTGTTCCCTGCGTGGCCTGCAATCAGGGCGTGAAGTTCACGGACCTTTTGGGCATGGCGCGGGATTTGGGCTGCGAGGCCATGGCGACCGGGCACTATGTCCGCCGTGTTGAAGGGCCGGATGGGGCGGAAATGCACCGTCCCGTCGATGCGGAGCGGGATCAGACCTGGTTTCTGTTCGCCACGACCAAAGGTCAGCTCGATTATCTGCGCTTTCCGTTGGGCGAGATGCCGGACAAGGCGCATGTCCGTGCGCTGGCCGAAGAGCTGGGGCTGTCGATTGCGGCCAAGCCGGACAGTCAGGATATCTGTTTCGTCCCCACCGGCTCCTATGCGGAATTGGTCGAGAAGCTGCGTCCGGAAGTACGGGGCGAGGGCGAGATCGTAGACGAGGACGGCAGGGTTCTGGGCCGACACGAAGGCGTTGCGCGTTATACAGTCGGGCAGAGCAAGCGTCTGGGCGATATCCATACCGCAACCGGCGAGCGCCAGATGGTGACGCGCATTGATGTGCCCAAGCGCCGTATCGTGGTCGGGCCGCGCGTGCAGCTTTCGGAAGCCGATAGCCGTCGGACCGTGCGTCTGCGGGACATGAACTGGCTGATCGACGCGCCCGCGGAGGGTGTGCGTTGCGGTGTGCAGATCCGGGCGCGGGAAAAGTTGCGTGAGGCTGTTGTAAAGCCTCTGGAGAACGGTGGCGCACTGGTGGAACTAACCGAAGCTGCCATGCCAGCGCCAGGTCAGGCCTGTGTGCTGTATGACGGAAGCCGCGTGCTGGGGGGTGGCTTCATTACTGCGGGAGAGGTCTGATGGCGGGTGTGCTGCTTTTGGGATCGCGCCGGTATTCGTCCTGGTCCTTGCGGGGTTGGCTGGCGGTGCGTTTGGCGGGACTGGACGTGACGGAAGAGGTTATCGCGCTCAAGGGCGGTGGCCGGACGACTGAGATCCATGCGCGTTCGCCGAACCGGATGGTGCCGTATCTTCAGCATGACGGTGCGGATGTCTGGGAAAGTCTGGCGATCTGCGAATACTGCGCGGAAATCGCGCCGTCCCTGTGGCCGGAAGATCGGATCGTGCGGGCTCATGCCCGTAGCATCAGCGGGCAGATGCATGCCGGTTTTCGCCCGATCCGCCAGAACTGTTCCATGGACGTGGAGCGTGTGCCGGCGCCCCTGCCGGAACTCGGCGAGGAACTGGCTGCCGACGTAGCGTTGCTGAGCCGTACGCTCAAGGGCGCGCTTCTGCGTTCCGGTCAGCCGACACAGTTTCTGTTCGGGGAGCATATGACGGCGGCGGACTGCATGTATGCGCCGATCGCCATCCGGATCCATACGTTCAAACTGGATGTTGATCCTGTCGTGAATACGTGGGTGCAGACGATGCTCAATCATCCGTTAATGCAGGAATGGTATGTACTGGCGAACGCTGAGCCTGCTGAGTGGCGCCTGACCTACTGAAGCCTAGTGGTGAACAAAACCCATTCCGGTCTGGAGGGCGGTTCTGAAGACTTCCCCCCAGATACTGCCGTTACCGCCCATGCCACTGCCCTGGTGGCCCCGGACATTGTAGCCGGAATCATCGTCATTGGCGCTGGTTGCCATGTCGGCAGGCGAGGAATGTGAGGCACAGGCTGAAAGCAGAATGAAAACGGCCACGGCGCAGTTTTTTTTCATGGGGACCGGTTCCTCCTGTTGCCCTGTCGGAAAGAATGCTTCCTGTCCTCATGACTGTCATGTCAGGAACCGTAAGGAAGCGTAATAGTGCCGTCTGGATTAGTGAAGGGTGGGTCCTGCGCCTGTCTGATATAGTTCGTAGTATCCCTTTTTGCCGGAAGAAAACCTAGTCAATCTGGCGGGTGGGAGCATGCTGTTCATCGATCCGACCTATGGGGATTGTCTGACGAAAGGCCATTCGGATGCTCCGGGTGGAGACTGAAAAATCCTGGCGTTCGACCTGCTCAATGGGTGCCTTCAGAACGGCCGTGTGTCGAATTTTCTCTGTGGGGGAATGGATTGCGGCGGTGTCCGCAAGAAACTGCGGGGGCTGTTGGCAGTTAAATATGCTGGACCTGTTCGCCTGCGGTTTTTTACGCTGTAAGGCGCTGCCGGAGCGGGGATCGGGGAGGAAAACGCGGGCATGAACTCTTTGGGGCTGTTTGCTCTGCTGCTGGCTGTGGCAACACTGCTCGGGATCATCAATTACCGAACTCTGAAATTGCCGCTGACCATCGGGATTCTGCTGATCTCGATGCTTATCTCTCTGGTCGTCATGATCCTGAACCCGCTGTTTCCGGCCTATGACCTGCAACAGGTTCCGCAGTCCCTGCTGGGAACGATCAATCTGCCCCGCACGCTGCTCGATGGGGCTTTGTCCTTCCTGCTGTTTGCGGGAGCGATGCAGGTCGATCTGGGCCAGCTACTGTCGCGTGGGAAATCGGTTGCGGCGCTGGCTATTCTAGGGACATCCTTGGCCGTGGGGCTGCTGGCGGTTCCGGTCTGGCTCATCTTTCCCGTGTTTGGACTGGCGGTCCCCTTCAGTTGGTGCGTGCTGCTCGGGGCGATGCTGGCGCCGACCGATCCGGTTTCAGTTGTGGGCATGCTGCGGCGACTGGGTCTGCCGTCAGCTTTGCAGGCGATATTCGCGGGTGAAAGTCTCTTCAATGACGGTGTGGGCGTCGTTATTTTCGGGACCATGATCGGGCTGGCGACCGGAGAGACGAGCTCCGTTTCGATTGGAGATTTCGTGCTGCGGTTTTTGGTGGAAGCCGTGGGTGGTGGTCTGTTTGGCGCCTTTATGGGTTGGCTAACCCTGCTGTTGCTGCGGGGTGTGGAGGACACGCAGATCGATCTTCTGGGCTCTCTCGCGCTGGCGACGGGGACGTATAGTCTGGCGAATGGGCTGCATATGTCGGGGCCAATTGCGGTCGTGGTGGCAGGCATGAGTCTTGCGGGCCAAGCAGGTCATCGGGCTATTACGCAGAAATCCCGCGAGGAAATGGTGGTGTTCTGGAATCTGATCGATGAGATCCTGAACGCGCTGCTGTTCCTGCTGATCGGGTTCGAGCTTCTGGAAATCCGGCTTCACCTGGCGCCGCTTCTGACGATGCTGGTGGTGATCCCACTTTCGGTTCTGGTACGGGGAGCGAGTGTTTTTCTGTCCACTATGCCTGTTCATCTGCAACCCGGAGAACGGGGGCGCGCGCTGGGCGTTCTGACCTGGGGCGGATTGCGGGGTGGTATTTCCGTTGCGTTGGCCTTGGGGCTTCCGGCCGGGGAGCTGCGCGAGACGTTGCTCCCGGTCTGCTATGGGGTCGTGGTCTTCACTATTATCGTGCAGGGGCTGACGATGGAGCGGGTGGTGCGCTGGCTTTACCCCGAGACAGCTCCGCCATCCTGAAGCGCCATTTCCGCAAAAGGTGTTTGGTTGACTGTATGGGTTCTGCCGGGGGGTGTGATAGATTTGGGAAATAGACGGTTTTGTTGGAGTATTTTGCAGATGGTGTGCTTGAGATATTTCAGGGATTTCACAATGGCAGCGTTGCTGGGGGCTGGGCTTGTCGTACCTCAGTTGGCGTCTGCCACGCCGCTGGTGGGTCAGAAGGCGTGCTGGATGTCAAATGTGGGTGAGGACCCGCGTCCTGAAATCAGCTGTCAGAGCCTTTCGCCCGAGTTTCTGCGCAAGCTGGAACATGCAACCCCGGCTCAGGTGCGCAAATTGTTTGCCGTTCCTGGAAAAGACGGAAAGCCGACCTATTTCGAAGGTGTGGGTAAGATTCCGGGTTTTCACAACGGATATGTCGACTTGGTCTACAGCAAAGGTCATGTGACGAATGTGAGTGCGGTGACGACCGAGTTCCAGAATAACGGCATGGCAGGCCCGGAAATGGATTTCCGCTGGGATGCCGTAAAGGGTGAATGCTCGGATTTCCCTGGCTCAACCCAGCGCTGCAATACGGTTGAGTAAGGGGGAGTAACCCTCTGGAATCTCTGTTGATCTGACGCTGTGGATGATTTGGGGCCTGATTGTTGGCCGCTTCTAGAGGCTGGTTGCGGCCTCGTCCAGAATTATCGTTGCTTTGTCGTGAAGCCGGATGGCGGTGGAGGATTCGAACCCCCTCCCTTGGCTCTGACCTGTTCTGTGTACTTCCATTTCTCTTGTGTTCATTGGGGCATGGATCATGAGGCAGTCTGGTTTCTTCGATGTTGAAGAACGGCTTGCCTGGCTGAGTGGGCCTGGTGATCAGCTCGAAGCGTTTTCCCGGACTGTGGATTTGGAGGTGTTCCGCCCTGATCTGGAGCAGGCTTTGGTCTGTTCAGGTGGGAGTAAGAGCGGGTGACCACCGTTTGATCCCGTGTTGATGTTCAGGATCCTGGCGATCCATATCCTGAACAGTCTCTCCGACGAGCGGACGGAATATCTGATCAACGATCGCCTCTCTTTCTTGGTCTGAGGCTTTAAGATCGGGTGCCGGATGTCAAAGCGGTCTGGCTGTTCCGCGAACGTCTGACACAGTCGGGCGTGATTGAAAATCCGTTCAATCGCTTTGACGCAAGCCTGCGTAACGCCGGGTATTTTCCGATGTTAGGCCAGATCCTGGATGCCACGCTGGTGGCTACTCCAAAGCAGCGGAACACCTACGATGAAAAGACAGACCTGCGGGAAAGACGGCCCACAGGAGTGGCAGGGCAGGCCCGCAAAGCTGTCGCAGAAGGATCGTCATGCACGCTGGACACTGAAGTTCACGAAGGCGAAGCAGCAGGATGATGGAACCATGCCGTCGAGCGATCTCGCCATCCCGTTTTTTTGCTACAAGTCGCAGGTATCGATAGCGGGACCGGGTTTGATGCCATGGAGAAAGTCGGAGAAGCACAGGCTTCGGAGACGTGCTTGTGGATCAGACCCGGTTCCCGGCATGCCGGGAACCGGGTCTATACTCTCAGAGCGAACCAGGCCGGTTCGGGGCTGAAGTCCCTGAGAGATCCGCCGATCGTCTCGTCTTTTGTGAAGCATGAACCCGGTCCGGCCGCGCTGACGGGGCAAGAGTAACATGATTGTGGCGTCTGCTTTGAGTGAAGTTGATCGGCCACGAATGACACACCTGACTGTGACCGTAGCGTTGGTTCCCTCACCAGAAAGGACCGACCATGACATTCCGTACCATTGGTATTGATCTGGCCATTCGCGGAGATCACCTCGCTCAGATCTATGACGATGGCCGCCCTAATGGCCGTGCAATTCGTTTCAGGCACGATCAGCCTTCACTCGCCGCTTTTGTTCAGACAGCCGTGATGGGGCTGAGGGCGGATGACCACATTCAGGCCATCATGGAGCCAACCGGTATGAGCTGGTTTCCTGTTGCCCACCATCTTGCAGATGCTGGCGTCACCGTGGCTCGCGTCAAGGGAAAACGGGTCAAGGCTCTACGCCGCTACCTTTCCGAACACGCCAAAACGGATATGGCTGATGCCCAGATCCTGGCGGCCATACCGTCATTTGGTGGACCACGTCTTGATCCAGTCCACATTCCGGATCCGCAAAGCCACGCTCTTCAACGTCTAACCAAACAGAGAAGCCGCTTTCAGAACGAGATCGCGGATGCCAGGCGGCGCCTGCTTGATCTCATTCGTTGGGCATCCCCCAGGCTTGAAGCAGTCTTGCCTGACTTAGGAACACGGCTCTCTTTGGCCCTGTTGCAGAAATGGTTTCACCCCTCGGATGTTTTGAAGGCGCGTCGTACGACACTCGCCAAATATGTTGGAGCTCATGCGGGAGGGAACCATCCGCGCAGTGGGCCTTTTGTGGAAACGCTGATCACAGGGTTACGTGAAGCAGCGCAATACGCCCAGAACCTTCATGGGACACACATTGATTTTTCGGAACTGCAATTCGAAATCGCGACGGAAATTGAGAATGTTCTGAAGAAAATTCAAATAGTTGGAAATCTTGAGCAGCATATTGCAGATCTCTACAAACACCTCGACCCACAGGCTCTTCTGCTCAGTATTCCGGGTGTCGGCCGTCATCTCGCACCGACCCTGATTGGTATCTTGCAGAACATTGAGCGGTTTCATTCCGAAAAACATTTACGGGGTTTTTGTGGCCTGTTTCCCAGGAGGGCTGATAGTGGTGGTGTGGAGCGAGCGGGCCAGACCCTGACCCAGGGTGGCAATAACCGCATCAAACACGCACTTTATCTTGCTGCTGATACGGCACGAAAAACAGATCCTGAACTGGCAGAACTTTATTGGAGGCTGATGACTGCGAAAGGTCATCATCACAAACAGGCTTTATGTGCCGTTGCCAATCGTATTGTGAACCGGATCTTCAGCGTTCTCAAACGAGGAAAGCCTTATGAAGTGCGCGACAGGGAGGGAAACGGCATCACCATGTGTGAAGCAAAAGCCATCATTCTGGAGCGCTATACTGTCGGAGAAAACATCAGAGCAGGACGTCGTTCCAATCGGATCGAAAAGAACTCCTGAAACCGGAAAAATTGCTTGCGCTCTCGGTACAAGATCACATCTCCATCGACGGGAAGTTCCGGTTCATCCACGGATGGAAAACAACAGATGCCGCCGCCAATGAAGACGTCATGGAAAAGCACGGCTTTGTCTCGAAGGTTCACATAACAAAGCCGCATCTCAAACCTATGCCCCCGCATATCCAGAAATCGAATGCTGGAAAGTCGGTCATCCGCTCGCGTGTCGAGCATATCTTTGTCGACCAGAAATCACAGACGGAATTGTTTATCCGAGCAGTCGGCATCACCCGGGCCACAATAAGGATCGGGCTGGCCAATATCGTTTAAAACATGCGCCGCTTTCTCTTCCTCGAAAGGTTGAACGCGAGCGCGTAGTCATCCCGGTGGCGAGACGCCCTGGTCTGTTCAAAACGTAGATCGAAAACGACCCAAAAGAACCGTCAATCATAACGCCAAATGCCTAAAAGCAGAGCCAAGACACATCAACCAACGGTTCTTCGATCCATTCAGGTCATAAGACCGTTTTTCCGGTATGTCTGAAGCTTTGAAATTGGCGCTGCCTGCCTTTCCACCAGTCTTTTACGGGTGTGTGGTTTACCCATACGATCAAGGGGCTCTGAGCTGGCCTTGAAAGTTAGGGAGGACAGGCCTTTCTGCTCCGCGCTAAGAGCAGCAAAAAGGAACACCCAACCAGGAAAATGTTTCTGCTGCCTGTTACCGCAAAGTTTTTTCGAGGTCGGCACCCCCTCCCGGAAGCGGGGTTTCGCCAGTTTTGCGGAGTTGCGTGCCATTCCATGTCAGGGTTAGTAGACTACGATCCATGACACCTTGGACCAGAATATTATGACCATCTGGAGAGAAAGTCAGTCCCTGCGGCCAGAGTGTGCCCGGAGCTTGTGCCAGTGGTGTCAGATGACCGTCGCCGAATGAAAAAACTGTGACGATCCCCCGGTCGTGGTAGAGTGGAGATGTAGGGGAAAGTGCAGAGCCGTTCTGGGAAACGACGGCGACATAGTGGCCATCTGGAGAAATATCGAGCCCTTCCGGCGCGTTGGGGACGGGAGTGCGCTGGATTTCCCGGATTGGTTCGGCGCTTAGATCCAGAACCGAAAGAGCACCGGGCAACCCTTCACCATGACCCAGCATTCCCATGACGGCGTAATGCCCGTCCTTGCTCAACTGGATATTCCAGGGGCCGGGTTTGATGTTCAAAGGATGAGGATCGACGGTAATCTGGTCGCCGTTGATATGGAGGGTATAGACCTTGTCCGCCTGCCAGAGGCTCACAAGGGCGCGCTTCCCGTCGGGAAGGATAGCGAGACCACCCGGAAAGCCGGAGACGGGTAAGGAAATCACGCGTCGATTGCTAAGGTTGTGTCCGTTAAACCTGAACCAGGTCAGAACTCCGGATTTGCCATTGGCGACGAGAAGATGGTGTCCGTCAGGCGTGAAACGCAGGGTGGTCGCGCCGGGAGCAGATGCTACGCGCTGTATGATTTTCGGTTCTGCCCCGGAAATATCGATGACAGTGATCTCATCGTCCGGAACGATTTTCCCCGCTTCAGGATCAGGCTTTGAAGCCGCGGAGACGACGAGGGTTTTGCCATCGGGACTGAAGGTAACGGCGGTAGGTGGCCCGATGACGCTAGTAGGCACATTGATGCTCGTCCGGACTCTCCAGACGCCATCGGGTGTTTGCACAAGAAACGAGAGGGAGTCTGGTTTCAGGGGGTGTGGCAGGACCTGTACCCCGTTTTGAAGGATGGAATGTGCATCATTCGCTGACACCACGGTCTGGGCGTGGGTGGATGAAGCGAACGCAAGCAGTGCGGTACAGGAAAGCAGGCACAGTCTTTGCATCTTTGGAGTCTCCTGAAGACGTTAGACGACAGGGCGGAAAGCCTCAGGCTTTCGCCTTGCGGGAAAGTCGGATGAAGAAAAGAATGGCGATGGCGAAGATCAGGGCTGCTCCGATCATCGCGGGGACTGTGAAAGCGCCTAGCTGCGCAATAAGCGGTTTGGGACCACCGGAACGGATGAGCTTCACATCGTCAGGTGTGACTTTGACATTCGGATTGCCGAAGCGCTGCTCAACGTAATTGCTGATATCGGCAATGTCCTGATCGGACAGGGAGTCAACATACGAACCTGGCCCAAATCCAGGCATATAGGTCGTATGACCGTTGACCTCTCGCCGGACCCCCATGAGGATCGTGGTGATCAGGTTATCGGCGATCGGGGCGCCCAACGCCGTATTGTGGAAAAGTTGTGGGTAGTACCCGTCCGGGCTGCCTTGGCCAGTTGGCCGATGGCAGGCTGCACACTCTCCCGAGAAGAGATATTCGCCGCGACCGATCCGGCTGGCGGGCAGAGCGCGGTAGAAGGATTCACGATCGGAAATTTTCCCATAGCTATCCCTGGGGGCCTTGTCCTTGCTGTCCGAAATAGCCGGAACCTGCTTGATGTAAGCAACCATGGCGCGGATGTCGGCATCGCTCAGATATTGGAAGCTGTGCTCAATGGCCTCTGCCATTGGGCCGCCTGCCTGAGCTTTTCCGGGAACGTCGCCGGTTTTGAGGTAGCGGACAAGATCGTCGTTGCTCCAGCCGCCGATACCGCTGACAGGGTCTGAAGTCACATTCGGCGCATACCAGGATGATAGTGATGCACCGGCCAGAGGGCTGCTGCCCTTCTCTGCCATCATGGCGTTGCGGGGGGTGTGGCAGGTGTCACAATGTGCCAGGGCGTAGGACAGGTAATGCCCGCGATTTACTTCCACGGATTTGGAGGGATCGAGCTTGAAGCGGGTATCATCTAGGAAAAGGGCATTCCATATCGCCATGGAAGCCCGGATATTATAGGGGAAAGGCAGCTCGGTTTTCTGCGGTCTGCTTTCGACCGGTTTCACCGATGTCATGAAATAGACGTACAGGGCGTGGACGTCGTCATCTGTCAGCTTGGTGTACGAGGTGTAAGGCATTGCAGGATAAAGATGAGCTCCGTCGCGTCGGATGCCTTCTCGCAACGCATGGGCGAACTCTTTCTCGGTGTAGTTCCCGATGCCGTATTTTTTTGAAGGTGTGATGTTAGTCGAATAGATGGATCCAAGTGGAGACGCGATGCCATAGCCGCCGGCAAACGGTTTATTGGAGCTGGGCGCCGTGTGGCAGGCTGCGCAGTCAGCAGCGATGGCAAGATAATGCCCGCGTTCGGCGACAGCCGTGTTGGGATCAGTAGCTTGTGCATGCGCAAATGTGATGGTGTTAAGTCCGATTGCAGCGGAAAGGACGAAATAGCCGGGAAGGTCCAGGCATTTTTGTCGTTTTTGTTTCATGCCTGCCCCCGTGCGAAAGCGGCCTTGATGGAATCGGCAGCTTTCAGACCGAGCGCTGCCATGCTGAGCGTGGTGTTGACGACGCTGGCGGACGGCATCGCGCCGCCGCCAGGAATCCACAGGTTGGGGTGGTCATGGGCCCGACAGTTTCCGTCTACGACCGAGTCCTTGGGGTCCCGCCCCATGATCGTGCCGCCCATGATATGATTGTTGGCGTTATAGTTCGTCGTGATGCGGAGTTCAGTTCCGCCCAGCAGGCCGGCAATCTGCTTGACCTGAGTGTTGACCGCATCCAGTCCTTTGCGGACATAGTCGCCGACATCGTAGTGGATATCAGGGCAGGCCAGCCCCAGAGGATCCTTGCGGGTTTTGCTCAGCGTCAGACGATTTTCCGGATCAGGAAGCGGTTCAAGGCTGATGGAGAGGTCAACACCGCAGGCTGCACGGCGGCGGATTTCGTCATCAAGCTCTTTGCCGACCAGACCCAGTTTGAGGGCCTGTTCCGTCGCAGGAGCGACGCGGCTGATATTGTTGAGGATCATCTTGTTGGCCGAGTATTCCCGCCGGAAATCTCCGTCTCGGGGGCCGACGATGCAGCTGCTTTGGGCTGGTCCGCGTCCAAACCAGAGAGGTTCGTTGGCCAGAAAGGATGCATGGACGCCCGAGTGGTCCATCATGTTGCGTCCCACCTGATCCGAGGAATTGGCGATGCCGTTCGGGTTGCGTTCATTCGCCGCCAGAAGCAGAAGACGCGGGTTTTCGATACCATTACAGGCGAGCACGAATGTCTTGCCGGTAGCCTTGTGGGACTGCCGGTGCGCGTCATACCAGTGCACGGCCGTCACGCGGTTGTTTTCATCGGTATCAATACGGTAGACAACCGCTTCGGCGATGGTGACAGCGCCCTTAAACTCAGCTTTTTCGATGTGCTGAATGCCATTGTACATGGCGCCGATGGGGCAGATGGGTTGGCAGTTGTTATTGCCACAGCAGGCGGGGCGCTCACCGTAAGGTTCAATACTCCGTCCCTGTGGGATGGGAACAAGGTGAAAGCCGTGGGGGTTGACGATTTCAGCGACCCGACGGTCTCCATATCCGAACGGTATCATGTCCCGGGGGTAGGGGCGGCTCCGTTCCGGAGGGGACTGGAGCGATTTGTCGTGCGGACCTGATACGCCCATTTCCTCTTCGGCGCGGCAATAAAACGGTTCCAGCTCATTGTAGGAGATGGCCCAGTCGCGTCCGACGCCATAACGTGTCTTCATCTCGAAGTCGGAAGGAAGGTGGCGCCAGCAGGAAGCGGCCCAGTGCCATGTCGTTCCACCAACGGTGCGAAGGTAGCCTTGCTTGAACGCTGAGCCGTTGGGGCCTGACAGGCCTACATAGTCATTGGGCGGAAAATATAAGGGGGCCTGAGCCAGCGGAGACTGGGGATAAAGGCCTTGAAAATCAGAATGGAGCCGGTTGTGAAACGACATGTTGCGCCAGTTTTCCACATATTCTGCGCGCTTGAGGCGCAGGCCCGCCTCCAGAATCAGTACGGAATGGCCAGCAGCAGCAAGCTCGTTTGCCACCATGCCGCCCACTACTCCGGAGCCGACGACAATGACATCCGCCGATACATCTCCAGAGGATGAAAAGTCCGGTTTAGCCATGGGTTAGTGCTCCTGACGGGGTTTGGGAACGTAGGGGGGAGAAGGGGGCATGATGGGTTTCAGGGGCGGCGACTGCGGCGGAATTTTGCTTTCCACGCCGAGGGGGGCTGGGGGCGGTGGCGTCGCTGGAAGCGGAACATGGATCGGAATGCCAAGTGCCGGAGGTGTCTCGGTCCACCATCCTGGGCGTGCAAAGCAGTAAGTTGGTACCGGCAGAGCGTCTTTCGTGGGCTGGTACATGAGAGCATTGTAATAGGCGACCATGGGGGCGCCTGTTCTGTCTTCGACTGAGCCGGTGTACCAGGCAGCATTAAGGGCCAGAAAAGCCTTTTTCAGATCACCGGAGCGTTCGAGCATTTCTCGGGGTTGCCCCCCTTGTGCTGTGATAGAGGCCAGGGCCTGGATTGTGCTTGCATACTCAGGAAAAGTGGCCTGCATGGCGGCGCAGAGGCGGCTGCTGAGGAGCGGATCGAGATCAGGACGCCCGGTGATCGCCCGTGAGACGGCCAAGAATGTTTCATCAAGTGGAATGGCGGCAAGAGCGGCTGCATTTCCAAGGACTGAATTGCCGACAGCAACAGAAATACTGCCCATGATGGTCCCGAGCAGCAGGGAACGGCGCCCCAGAGCAGACTGCTGAACAGGGGGGGGAGAATGGCGGCCTTTGGTCATGCCTTAACTCCTTTTCCACGATGCTCTGCAACAGAGATCATTGTCATTTCAGAGATCCCACCGCAGCATTGGCGGCATCGGCGTCCTGGGCATTGTTGCCTCCACTGACACCGATGCCGCCCATAAGCTGGGTCTTACGGAAAATAGGGACCCCCCCCCCTGCCGGCATGGCATGGGGAAGAGCCAGAACGGCCATTTTCCCGCCGCTCAGAGCCGCTTCGAAAGTGGCTGACGGGCGCTTGTAAAAGACAGCGCTGACCGCCTTGCGTTGGGAAAGGTCGATACTGGCGAGCTGTGCTCCCGCCATACGTTCGACAAGAATGGGTTGCCCCGAAGGATCAACCACAGTCACGACGATGCTCGTCTGGTTCGATGCTGCTTTCTTTTCAGCCGCCTGAGCCAGAAGGCGCGCCTGAGAAAGGGAAAGGGGTGGGAAAGAGGTTTCTTCCGCTTGAACCACCTGCGGAATGACTCCAAGTCCGATAAACACTGCACAACTGACATGTTGCAGGATTTTGCGAGCGTTCTTTGTGGACATATTCCTGAATAGCAGCACGGGACGCGCCTTTCGGTCATATTTCGTAACGGCTAAACGGCATGTGCCACGAGAATTGAGAGTCTACCTAGATCGGTCTAATTCACTATATTGTGACAAAGTATGGAAAAAGCGTGGATTTGCCGTCGGAGAGAAGGCAAGGTTTTTGGCGCTTTATGATGCCAAGCGCTGCTATCTCAATGAAAAAACGTTATTTTTTCTAGTTCAAAATTCCCGGAAAATTTTAGATCGTTCTAAATTCTTTTTTCAGGTTCTCAATGTCGTGAGGATGTCTTCACAGAATTCGTGATGAGTTCCTCTATGGGAAATGAGAAAATTATATGGCATGCCGCTTCCAGAGAAGAAACGAAGTAACTGATTCTGCATTCAATGATTCGCACTAGTAGATCAGTAGATTCGCAAAGTATGATTCATTGGAACGAAGATGTTTAAGAATCGTCTTACAATAATCAATTCAGAAGTGCGTTCGTTTTTTGCATATAGAATCTGTAAAAAAATATTATATTTTTTTTTGATTTATGGAGTTTCTGGGGGATTCTCGTTTTTGTTTGCGAAAGATCAGATCCAAGTCCAAAATTTGGGGCCGCAGCAAAACGCGTCAACGCCGTTGAATTCCGTTGAGCAAAATGCTCCGCCTCAGTCTTCTATTGCTCCTGGTATTTTCACCACTTATCCCGCGCCCCCTTTGTCTCCTCCGCAGGCAGCGCCTTCCGCTATTACGGAAGGGCCACCTTCCATTTTTCCGGATTTTTTTGGCATGACGCCTTGGTTAAGAAAACACGGAATTGGTTTTCATTTTGATAATACAAATGAATATGCTGGGGCGTTGCAGCATCCAACGAAAGGCCCGCATTATGGAAATTATAGGGATGGATCAAGTAATGCTGGACAATATTCAGCAAACCTTATTGTGGACTGGGAGCATCTTGCTGGCATAAGGGGTTTTGTGACGCGCATGACGACCGTTGGTCGTTATGGAACCACTGCAAACCGGATGTTCGGTGACTGGCTGGCGCATAGTTCTGAAATCTATGGCGGCGGAGGGAACGTGGTGGTTCATCTCGTCTCATTATATGGAGAAGAAAGTCTCTTTGGTGGCAGGTTTCTGATCGCGGGTGGGCGTATGTCCCAGCTGTCCGACTTCGCATCGAGCCCTATTTTTTGTAGCTTTCAGAACAATTCTTTCTGCGGACGGCCAAAGGCGGCTGCGGATAGCAACTATTATGGTAGCTACCCTGCGGCGACATGGGCTTTCCGTATGAAAGGCCGCCCTCGTAAGGATCTTTATATTCAGGCCGGCGTCTATTTTGCCGAAAACGGGATCTATCAGAACTATCAGCACAGGACGGGATTTAAGTTCAACGGCGCCAATATCGTTGGATATGAAATTCCGATCGAAGCTCAGTGGGAACCCCATTTCGGATCTCATCATGATCTCCCGGGTCATTACAAGTTGGGATTTGTTTATGATGATGTGCGGCGGTCTGATAATTATTACAACACAGCTGGACAGTCTTATTATGTATATGGCGGGAAGCAGTTGATGAGAAACTCTTCATGGCAAACATATTTTATGTTCGATCAGAAATTAATGAACTATACGGGAAGGGCAAAGTCTGCTGGTTTAACTTTTATGGGCGGTTATATTTATAATTCCCCGCATACTGCCGTCCGTGATTTTGAAGTGTACGGTGCGCTCTTAAGCCAGGGACTTATTCCTGGTCGTCCGGAGGATGTGTTCGGTGTTGCTTTTTCTTATGTAAGCATCGCACCTGGAACCCGTGACACAACTATGGCGATGGTCGCTGCTGGGGATTATTCGGGGATGCCGAACCACGCAACCGGCGTGCAGACCAACGCCGAGGTGCTGGAAATCGATTATTCCATAAATGTGATGCGAGGCGTAACGTTCCGGCCGGATTTTCAGTATTATATTCATCCCAATGGACAGGTCGGGTTGCGGAATTCAGCGATGCTGGGGTTCAAGTCCTATGTGTCTCTTTTTTAGATCGATCTATGGGATCCGGAACATGAGCACTGCGCAGAGAACAAGCGATCTGAGAATTTCCGCAACTGCAAAACTGTTGGAAGGTCGTGATGGCTCAGGAAAGCTGGCCCCCGCAGCTCTGGCGGATCATCAACTGTCCGGAAACCAGGATACGGGTGCTGGACGTGGTGGGGTTGTCAATTCTGTCAAGCAACAGGCGTGCTGCATTGCGACCAACGCCCATCGGATCCGTCACGATGGTGGTCAAGGTCGGAAAAGATACGGCGCTTTGAGGCAGATCGTCGGCTCCGATAACTGCAAAATCGCGTCCGGGTATTTTCCCTCTGGCCAGCAGATAGCCCATGACAGACTGGGCGAGCATGTCATTGTAGCAGACAACGGCATCCGGCGGGCTGGACGAGGCCAGGAGTTCCGGAAAGCTGCCCAGATCGGAGAGGTTCCCCAGATGGGTAGGAATGATCAGATCGTGTTTCAGCTTGTGTTTTTTCAGGGTCTTTCTGAAGCCATCGAGCCGTTCACGCGCAGCGGAATGTACCGGTTTGCCTCCAAGGAAGGCAATTTTCCGGCGTCCATGTCGGACGAGATGTGTGACGGCCAGGGAAGTCCCGTCTATATAGTCGGGGCCGACATAGTTGCCATTTCTCTGCGAGACGTGACGGAGAACCTGTACGAAGGGCAGGTGAAGCCGCTCGATTTCAGACAGAAGGGTGTCGGAGCTTCCGGCAGCCGGACAGAGAATGAGGCCATCCACGCCGTGTTCGCGCAGGCGACGGATTTGACGCAGCTGCCTGTCGGGATTTTCGGCGCTGTTGACCAGAATGGCTACAATATTGGCGTCAACGATAACTTCGTCGATCCCCAGCATCAGTTGGCTGTAGAACGGGCTGCCAATGTCACACAGGACAAGGCCGATCGTGCCGGTTTTCTGACCGCGCAGGTTTGCAGCGCCCCGATTGTAGATATAGCCCAGTTTATCCATCGCGCAGATGACACGGTCTCTTGTCTCCAGAGAGACAAGGGGGCTGTCCCGAAGCACCAGCGACGCAGTAGCGCGCGAGACCCCTGCTTCAACTGCCACAGAATTGAGGGTTATCGCTTTTTTCATAACCCTCAGGCAGCCGTCACAAGCTGCAATATAGTGGAATTATTCAAAAGCGGACCTTCCGGAGAGCAGATATTCTTGCCTGTAATCATTCCACACTTCCAGGTGTGCGGGAAGCGAAAAGACTGAAGGGGCGATGGGCTGTTTTTCTATGTTGTCAGGTCATGTTTGTTATTGGAGCAAGAAATGAAAATCCCCTCTTCGACGCGGCGTAATTTTACAGCCGGTCTTCTTGGGTCAGCGTCCTTCTGGATGTATGGCGGCCATAAAGTATGGGCTGATGCTTTGCAGTCAGAAAGTTTGCAGTCATACGAACCTAAATATTTCAATCGTGAGGAATGGCTATTCCTGAATGCTGCCTGCGCGCGAATATTTCCTGCGGATGCTCATGGACCCGACGCGGCCTTGCTTGGAGCGCCTGAATTCATTGATCGACAGATGGATACACCTTATGGGCATGGAGAGTTGTGGTACATGTCCGGTCCGTTCAAAGAAGGTGCCCCAAACCTGGGGTACCAGCTGTCTCTGCCGCCACGTGATCTCTATCGCCAGGCTATTGCCGCGGCAAATACCTATGTCCGCGATCATCATCAGGGACAGACTTTCGCTCAGTTGACCATTCCGGAACAGATCGCACTCCTCAAACTGTTCGAGCAGGGCACGATGACTCTTGGCGCTGTCCCTGCCCATACCTTCTTCGAGCAGTTGCGTCAGAATACGCTTGAGGGTGTTTTTTCCGATCCCCTTTATGGCGGCAATAAGGCTCTGGCGGGATGGACGCTGCTCGGTTTTCCCGGCGCGCGCGCCGATTTCATGGACTGGGTTAATCAGAAGGGAGCGCCGTATCCGTTCGGGCCTGTTTCCATATCTGGCGAAACCGCCTGAGGATTTTTGAATTATGTGTGCGAAAAAAGTTGATGCCATCGTTATCGGTGCGGGTTGGGCTGGTTCCATCCTGGCCAAGGAACTCACGGAGGCAGGACTTTCGGTAGTTATGCTCGAACGTGGTGACGAGCGTGCTACGGCAGTCGAAGGGGATTACCCAAGTTCGATTGACGAGTTGAGAGGAGCCATTCGTCACCGGCTTTTCCAGAACCTGTCCCAGTCCACGGTTACGATACGGAATACGTTGGATCAGGAGGCACTACCTTACCGGCGTTTGGCGGCTTTCCTTCCCGGCGAGGGAGTGGGGGGGGCGGGACTGCACTGGTCGGGCGTTCATTTCCGTGTTGCTCCGGATGACCTGGCTTTACGCACGAATGTTGTCGCTCGGTACGGAAAGAATTTTATTCCTGAGGGGATGAATCTGCAGGATTACGGCGTGACTTATGAGGAGCTTGAACCGTTTTTCGATAAGGCGGAAAAAGTTTTCGGCACCTCCGGGGAACCTTACACCATCAAGGGAAAGATAGCTGGAAACGGTAACCGGTTTGCCCCTGATCGTTCCGATGCATTTCCGCTTCCAGCGATGGGTGAGGTCTATTCTGCTAGCCTCTTCCGCTCGGCTGCCGCGAATGTAGGCTATCATCCCTATGCGCTTCCTGCTGCAAATGCTTCTGCGCAGTATACCAATCCTTACGGGGTGCAGATGGGGCCATGCAATTTTTGTGGGTATTGCAGTGGTTATGACTGTTACATGTACTCCAAGGCTTCTCCCAATGTGAACATTCTGCCTGCTTTGCGCCAGGATCCGAAATTTACTCTGATTACCAAGGCACATGTTCTCAAAGTCAATCTCGATGCCGACAACAAAAAGGCGACGGGTGTGAGTTACTTGGACCTGCGCACCAAAAAGCAGGTCGAACTGGATGCCGATCTGGTCATTATCAGTGCCTTCCAGTTTCACAATGTCCACCTCATGCTGCTATCCGGGATCGGCCAGCCCTATAATCCGCAACAGAACACTGGAACGGTGGGACGGAATTTCGTTTATCAGACGATCACCACATCACGGGCGTGGCTGTCGCCAAAACAATACACCAATCTCTTCGTTGGAGCCGGTGGTGCAGGTGTTGCGATCGATGACTTCAACAGCATGAATTTTGATCATGGGCCACTGGGCTTCGTGGGTGGGTCTCCTGTCTGGGTTAATCAGGCTGGTGTGAAGCCGATTGCGGCTGCCGTTGGTGGCCCTGGTGGTAAGGCGCCAACCTGGGGGGAGGGTTACAAGGAGGCCATGGTCGATACCTACCGTCACTCCCTGACCATTGACGCGCATGGCAGCAACATGGCGTACCGGGACGTGTATCTTGATCTCGATCCCACCTACAGCAATGCCTACGGTCAGCCTCTGCTCCGGATGACGTTCAACTGGAAAGACAACGATATCCGGATGAACCAGTATGTGGTGGGCAAGATCGAACCCATCATCAAGGCAATGGGGGCTACCAAGTATTCTTTGGGAATGCTGAAGGACGGAGAGGTTTTTGATACCCGCCGGTATCAGACTACGCATCTTGGCGGTGGGGCCATCATGGGAACTGATCCTAAGACCAGTTGCGTCAACCGATATCTGCAGAGTTGGGACGTCTCGAATGTTTTCGTGATCGGCGCCAGCGCATTCCCGCAGGGGATGGGATATAACCCGACCGGAATGGTCGCAGCCCTAGCATACTGGGCCGCCTATCATATCCGGACGACCTATCTGAAAAATCCAGGCCCGATGGTGCAGGCATGAAGTACGGTTTGTTCACCCGCGCAGCGTTTTTTGGCGTTGCCGCTCTGCTGGCAGGTTCGGTTTCTGAACTGCGGGCGGAGGATATGAGTGCCCTGATCGCTCAGGGAAAGTATGTCGCGGAAGCTTCCGATTGTAGCGCATGTCATACTGTCCGGGGCAGGGGCGAGTTCGCAGGGGGAATGGAATTCAAGCTTCCTATTGGATCGCTTTACTCATCTAACATTACACCTGATCCTACCCACGGCATTGGGGCTTATTCTGAAGCGGAATTCTCCCGTGCCGTGCGTGAAGGTGTACGCCGGGACGGGGCAAGCCTTTATCCAGCCATGCCGTTTCCTTCGTATGCCCGTATGAGCGACGGCGATCTTCATGCTCTGTATGTCTATTTCATGAAGGGTGTGCAGCCGGTTGCGCTAGCAGTTCCGCCCAACAGCATTCCGTGGCCTTTGTCCATCCGCTTACCAATGACCATCTGGCGAGCTGTATTTTCTCCTTCCGTTGTCGCGGCCCAGAAAGATGTCAACCGGCCTTTACGTGATGATGAAATAGAACGGGGGGCTTATCTGGTCGAGGGGCCAGGGCATTGCGGGGCATGTCATTCACCGCGGGGCATGGCCTTGCAGGAGAAAGCTCTTTCAAATAGCAATGGATTGCTTTTCCTTTCGGGCGGCGCTGCAATCGATGGCTTTGTACCGACAAGTCTGCGGCAGGATCAGCGTACCGGACTGGCGGGATGGTCTGAAGACGATATCGTACAGTTCCTTGCTACAGGCCGTAACCGGCGCGGCGAAGCATTTGGGGGCATGACGGATGCCATTTTTCATGGAACACAGCATCTAACGGATGCGGATCTCCATGCGATGGCGCGGTATCTGCTCTCCTTGCAACCCCACCAGCCCACGCTCTCGGCATGGCATTATGATCCGTCAGCGGCCAATGCGCTGCAGGCGGGAGACGCCTCTGCACAGGGTGCCAAAGTTTATGTGGACCACTGCGAGGCCTGTCATCGTTCAGATGGCCGTGGATATGCCCCTGCCTTCCCGCCTTTGGCCGGGAATCCTGTTCTCATGAGTGCTGATCCAGCCTCTTTGGTGCACGTAGTCCAAAGTGGTGCGGTTCTGCCGGGCATGACCAAAGCGCCGTCTGCCTTCGCCATGCCCGCATACTCAGGTATACTGAGTTCGCAGCAGATTGCTGATGTCGTCACTTTTATCCGCAAGGCCTGGGGCAATAATGCCGCTCCGGTCACTGCTGCAATGGTGGAAGAACTACGAAAATCAGCCCCTGAATCGGCAATCAAAAAAGGTATTATTCCTTTGAATTAAAGGTCGGATTTATGAGGCCAGCATAAGGTGGAGGGAGAATGGCTGAAAAGAAGATTTTCGGCTATTTTCTTTAAAGCGACAGTTGGAGAATTCGAGAAATCCTCTGGGTTTAAGGTTTTCTCTATAATTTTATTTCTCGTGTATTTCCTCGATCTAGTCTTATCAAACTAAGTGCTTGACGCTCAAAAGGTCCGGCTGTTTCGCGAGCGTCTGGCGCAGGCAGGTGAGATCGATGGTCTGTTCAATCGCATTGATGTCATTCTGTAGAACGCGGGTTCTCCGCCGATGTTAGGCCAGAGCCCGCTTCAAATCCGGGCAGAAGACTTCAAAATGCACAGTTGGAAAAACTCTTCGAGCGGATCGCCAGGCCCGCTCAGCCGCGCAAGCCGCTCCTCGGTATCAAAGAAGCCCGGACCGCTTCATGATTCATATTCCAATCAAACTAGGAAAAATAAAATCACAGAGAAAGCCTCGAAACCATAGGTTTTTTGAAGCCTCCACGTAAAAATAACACGCCATTAAACTGCGGGACTAGGCACTCAAGAGCTCTCAAAAAGCGTTGGTATTATGCAACAGAAGAATGATTTTAATCCGATGCCACATTCGTTTCGGTTGTCGGATCATTTCAGGAGTGTAGAAGGGGGAGCACTATGACGTTTTTCAGCGTCTGAACATTCGATGAGGGGATCACTCATATGAGATCTAGGCCGTTTTTCGTTGGGCTGCTGCAAAAAACTGTAGAGTCCGTCAAGTCACGTCCTCTCCTTCTGGCGGCAACAGTTCTTACATCATCATCGTTGGTGCCTGCATACGCAGAAACTGAGACGCCAGCTCAAACCTCAAATGCAGCGATTAATGCAAAAGCGAATATCCGAAAAGGTAAAGACAATAATTCAAAAAAGACTGTTATTTCTAGGTCTAAAAATATTACTTTTGATGGATCCGGGTCAACGGAAAATGTTGTAGTGACTGGATCCGCTCTGCATTCCGGAAAATACAATCCAAATCCTGTCCAGATAATAACAGCTAAACAAATCAATATGACAGGATCAACAAATCTTGGTGACTACCTGCAAAGGTTGCCATCTATTGGCTCATCGGGAACAACGAACACGCAAACAAATGGCGGCGGCGGCGCTTCGTGTACAGATATCCGAAATTTTGGTAGTAGCCGAGTGCTGGTGCTGATTGATGGAAAACGCACCTCTCTTAATGGCGCTTCTGCTTGCGTGGATTTGAATACAATTCCAGTGCAGCAAATTGCTAGCGTTGAAATCCTGAAAGATGGCGGTTCAGAACTCTACGGTGCAGACGCTGTTTCGGGGGTGATCAATATCAAGCTTCGTCACGATTTAACGACTGGTAATATTACTGTTCGTGGCGGGATTACTGGTCAGGGTGATAATCAGACAGGTCAGATTTCTGCCTATAAAGGTTGGAATTTTGATCATGACAAAGGTAATATCACGCTCTTTGGATCTTACATGACGCAAGGAGGAGTATTACAGCGCAATCGTTCTTGGGCAGAAAATGCTCAAACGAATAATCCTACCAGTTCATCTGGCGCTGTATACGGCTCCAGCATCACCTCAAGTGGATTATTCTACGGAAACAATACAGGAAATGCCTATTCTGGTAATGGGACTAATGGCGTTACGTCATATAACGGTCAACGATATCAGTACGGTCAAGCTCAGTCTCTTATGAATGCCCTGCAGAATGCGACTATGTCTGCAGATTTGCATTATGAATTGAACAGACATTTCGATTTCTACGGAAATTCACGTTATTCCCATAAAACATCAAATAGCTATATGGCACCGGAGCCTGTTGCTGGGACGCCAACTACCATCCTTCTTCCGACTAACTATCCTGGGAATACTACTGGTGAACCTCTTCAGGTTTACAAGCGTATAACACAATGGGGAAATCGTCGGGACGAAACGGCACTGGACACTTGGACCAGTATGGCGGGCGTCAAAGGTGAAATCACTCACGGGTGGAATTACGACTTGTCCTATACCTACGGTATGAGTCGCGAAACAGATCAGATGGAAGGGGCTGGAAACTACCTCAAGCTTTTGCAGGAATGGGGTTTAACCCCGAGCGATTTGGGTAATCTGGAAGACCCCAACACGACTTTTACGTATAATCCAAACAGTTGCGCCGGTAGCGCAGGATGCCAGCAAACAAGTGCGTTTTCAAACCTCTCTTCTACTGGGGCTGCTTACTCAAATTACACCACTATTAACCATTCTTTGTACCAGTTGCGTGATTTGAACCTCCGTATTCATAATAATCATGTTGCACACATGCCTTGGAATAATGGTGGAGATCTTGGTATTGCCTTGGGAATGGAGCATAGAGGCGAATCTTTGAATTATACGCCTGATCCAAATGTCGTTTCGGGGAACACTTTGACAAATTCTCAGGGTATTACTTCTGGTGGATTTAACGTCACAGAAGGATATCTGGAAGGTCGCGCTCAATTTCTAAGAAATGCCTTTCTTGCAAAGGATCTTAGTGTTGATGCCCAGGGACGCTTTTCTTCTTATAATACGTTTGGAAGCACTAAAAACTGGAAGGTCGCACTTAACTGGGCACCGACTGAAGATGTGAGTTTTCATGCGACTTTGGGAACGTCATTCCGTCAGCCTAATGTTTATGAAATGTACGGTGGCCAAGCGCTCAGCTATGCAACCGCGACTGATCCGTGTGCACAAGTAAGTTCTTACGCGGGCGACGCAGCTGCTGTTCAGGCTAATTGTGCTGCTCACGGTATTAATACTTCTAAGTTTGTACAGGCAGGTGGTGGACAGGTTGCTACTACAACAGGTGGTAACTCTAAACTACGTCCAGAAACAGGTCGTACCTATACGTTTGGTGCTACGCTGACGCCGCGTTGGGTTAAAGGTTTTTCTACATCGGTGGAGTTTTGGCACTACTCCCTGCAGCACATGATTGGGAGTCTGGGAACACAATATATCCTAGACTCCTGTTACACAAATTCCGATCCAAGTCAGTGCGCGTATATTACTAGAAACTCTGGTGGACAAATTACTAATGTAAATGCCATTGATGAGAATTTGGGTGATATGATTACAAGTGGCATAGATTGGGACCTTAATTACAGCTTCAGAATTACGCGAAATGATTTGTTTTCTATAGCAAATAATTTCCAAAGGCTTCTTCAGTACAAGCAGCAGAATGTTTCTGGTGGGGCTTGGTATGATTATAGCGGATCTTTGATGTATCAAGGAACTGCTGGTGAAACATCCGGTGTGCCTATTACCCGTGATTACCTCACATTAACATGGCAGCATGGGCCATTTGCCTTAAATTATATGGTGAATTATATTAGCGGTATGCGTTGGAATAATGGAACAAATAATCTAACTCGCGTTGGTACTATGCGTGTTAAGACGCCTGGCATGTATATGCAGGACCTGAGTGCAAGTTATAGCTACAAACAATGGGCATTTACTGGCGGGATTCAGAATGTCGCCAATAAAAAGCCACCATTTGTCGCTAGTGCAACAGATAATAGTCTTGGTGGAATGTATGGAAGCTACTATCAAGGGCGTTATTTTTTCCTGCAAGCCGGAATGAATTTCTAATATCGCTGAGTAAAAAATCTCCGCCATTGTATGGTGGAGATTTTTATTTTTTTGTATCTGGAGCCTTCGAAAACCCTCTACTTTTGATGCTTTCTGTATAATTCCACTCATCCGGTTCTGGTTGAGGGAATGGCGATATGAAACAGCCTTATGATCCAGACGTTAAACAATTTCTCCGATGAACGGGGGGAGTATCTGATCAACGATCGCCTGTCGTTCATGCGCTCCTTGGGCTGAGGCTTTCAGATGGAGAGATCGAAGAAGCGTTGGTTGATGTGCTTGGTTCGTGATTTCTGGGTTTTGTCGATTTGATTGACGGTTTGTGCGATGGCATCCGGTCTGCGTTTTGAGCAGAAGGAAGGCTGCCCCCTGCTGGATATCTAAGCGCTCGCGTTCAATCTTTCGAGGAAGAGGAAGCGGCGCATATTGTAGACGATATTGGCCAGCCCGACCTTCGTGGTGGCCTGCGTTATCCTACCGTTCGGACGAACAGCCCTGTCTGTGATTTCTGATCGGCAAAGACGTGCTCAACACGAGATCGGATCACAGACTTTCCTGCATTGGATCTCTGGATATGCCGTGGCATCGGTTTGAGATGCGGTTTTTTTTCTGTGAACCTTCGAGACAAAGCCCTGTTTTTCCATGAAGTCTTCATTGACTTTGGAGCGATAGGCTGTGTCAGCCAAAACGCCTGAGGCCGTATTGGTTTTGTCCAGCAGCCCCTCTCTCAATCGCGCACTATTACTGGCGGCGGCATGCGTTGTTTTCCATTTCCGGATGAACCGGTATCCCCGATCGATGGAGACATGCGATTTATAGCCCAGGAACGGGATGGCGAGATCGCTGGATGGCATGGTTCCATCATCTCGCCGCTTCGCCTTCGTGAACGTCAGTGTCCAGCGTGCATGATGATCCTTGTGCGACAGCTTTGACGGCTTGTCGTGCCAGTCCTATGGCATCCAGGATCTGGCCGCACAACAACAAATAATTTGCAATAATTATGCAACATATCTGTCATGAAATTATTACACGACATCACAGATACGCGAACATAATGTTCGCCGCGTTATCACCGTCCAAATTTTATTTTCTTGATGCCGGAAAACGCGAAATGAAAAAGAATGGTGTCCTGCTCACCACCTGTCTGAGTTCGCTCGTCTTCTACAGTGCCCATGCAACTCCAGCCCCAACAAAAACTACCGCCTCCCGGGAGAGTTTCCATCACGCCTACTCTCCTCTCGGGGATCAGCAAAAACCTGACACTAGAAAAAACGACACACCTCAAGCTCGTGCTTCCAATAAAACGGAATCTATCGTCGTTCTTGGCTCAGGCGCCTCGCGCGAAACCCAAACGCTTTCCCATCTAGCGCTACAGGAGGTTGCTCCTGGCACCAGCCCTTTGAAGACACTCTCAAAACTCCCCGGCGTCATGTTCACGTCTTCAGATCCATTGGGCGCTTATGAATGGTCACAACAGATCATCATCCGCGGCTTCGACCAGAGCCGGCTGGGTTTTACGATGGATGGCATCCCGCTCGGCAACCTCGCCTATGGCAACGATAACGGTCTATCGATCGGCCGCGCCCTACAAACCGAAAACAACGGTCCCGCAACCCTCGCCCAAGGAGCAGGATCTGTCGGCGTTGCTGCCTCGAACGATCTCGGTGGTGCACTCGAATTTACATCCATCGACCCCACCACAAAATATGGCGTGGATGTCGCGGGAACGGTCGGATCCTACGGCACATGGCGCACATTCGCCCGCGTCAATTCCGGCACGTTGCCGGGTGGCGGACGACTGTATGTCTCGTACGATTATCAGGACGCCAACAAATGGAAAGGCGACGGCATCCAGCAGCAACAGCAGGCAAATGCCAAGTTCATTCAGCCGCTGGGTGAGAAGGTCAAACTGACCTTGTTCGGCGATTACAGTCAACGTGCGGAAAACGACTATCAGGATCTGTCGCTTAGCATGATCCGCACTAAAGGTTATGACGTTGACAATATCACCAACAACTATTCGCTCGCCAAGCAGATTGCGAAAGCCTACCAGAACGGCACACCGTTTCCCAAAGGCATCGCCAATCAGGACCAATCTTATTACAATTCCGCCGGTTTGCGGCAGGATGTACTCGCTTACGGTCGTTTGGATTTCGACCTGACCAGCCGCCTCAAAGCCTCAACAACAGTCTATGGCCACACGAATACCGGCGAAGGCATTTACGCCACGCCTTATACGCCGACACCAGAGGCCCTTGGTGGGTCCCCGCTATCAGTCCGCACCACCGAATATGATATCCACCGCGAAGGCTTCATCGGGAGCCTGACCTACAAGATCGCCCACCATACGATCGAAGGCGGGTTTTGGTTCGAAAACAACGACTTCGAACAGGCCCGTCGCTTCTATCCACTGAATGAGAGCGGCTATACTGGCAGTTCAGTTCATTGGTTCCGCAACAATGCATTCGAAACCCAGTGGCAAAGCGCTTTCAATACCAAGACCTACCAGTTCCACCTTCAGGATACATGGCAGATTACACCAGCGTTGAAACTGAACTACGGCTTCAAGTCGCTTGTGGTTGACGCGCATGCGCGTCAGCTCGAAGGCAACATTATGGGTGCCCCGCTGACCAATACCTTCGCAGGCGGAGCCATCACATCGGCCAATGGCTTCCTCCCGCAACTCGGCGCGAATTATCGTCTGAACCGACATAACGAACTGTTCGCAGACTTCGCCCGCAACATGGCTGCGTTCGACAACTCCACCACCGGCGCCACCAGCCCTTTCGCCATGACATCAGCAGCCTACGCGGCCACCAAAAACACACTACGCCCTGAAATGTCCTACAGCGAAGAAATCGGCTATCGCTATCACGACCACCGCATTCAGGCGTCCCTGACTGGCTATTACATCGAGTTTGAAAACCGGCTAGCCTCCATCTCACCTGTGTCCAGCGGCACGAACGTTCAGGGCTATGCCAGCATCCTGAGTAATGTTGGCGGTGTCACGGCACGCGGCATCGACGCTGCCTTCAACTACCATTTCACCGATAACTGGTCGATTTACGCCTCATACGCCTACAACCAGTCCACCTATGACGACAACCTGACGACCGGCGGCGTGACATACGCAACCAAGGGCAAGAGCGTTGTTGCCATGCCGCGCAATCTGGCCAACGTACAGCTCAGCTACGACGACGGCTCGATCTGGGGCAATGTCGGCATGCAGTATCAGGGCCGCAGAACCTACACCTATACGAACGACCAGTGGATCAAGCCGAACGACATCTTCAACCTGAATGTCGGCTACCGCTTCCACAGCCATAACTGGGTGCTGCATGGTCTGGACGCCCAGATCAACGTCACCAACCTGTTCGACAAACGCTATGTCGCCACCGTCGGCAGCACGGGCTTTGCCGTCAGTGATCCGTCCGGCAGCCTCCAGACCCTTCAGGCCGGTGCCCCCCGCATGGTGTTCTTCACCCTGCGCAAGCACTTCTTCTGATCGCTGACCTCTTTACGGATGATGCCCTGATGCCACGTTCCCCCAGCCGTCGACAGTTTCTCCGGTTCGGCTCCGCCACGGCGGCGGCGGCCCTTTTGCCGGAGAACCTGAAGCGTGCCCTCGCCATCGCGCCGCACACCGTTACAGGCACGATTCAGGACGTGGAACATGTCGTCATCCTGATGCAGGAAAACCGGTCTTTCGATCACTATTTCGGCTGTCTTCAGGGGGTTCGCGGCTATGCAGACCCCCGCGCCGAACGCCTGCCGGACGGCAGCAGCGTCTTTGCCCAGCCGGACGGAAAGGGAGGCACTGTCCTCCCGTTCCTGTTCAACACGGCCCATACGTCCAGCGCCTGTCTCGCCAGTCTCGATCACAGCTGGAAAGGCACCCAGACCGCATGGAACGACTGGAACACATGGATCTCCCACAAGGGGCCCATGACCATGGGTCACTTCACACGCGCTGAAATTCCTTATTATTACGCCCTCGCCGACGCCTTCACGATCTGCGACGCCTATCACGCTTCCCTTTTCGGCCCGACCAATCCCAACCGCCTTTTTCTGTTTTCCGGAACGAGCGGTCTGGCCGTTGGCTATTCCGGCAAGCAGGCCGTCGAGAATGTGGATGACGGGAACTGGTCGGCCGACATGGCCCATGACCATCCCGATTTCACACCGTTCCACTGGGAGACTTACCCGGAGAGGCTTCAGGACGCAGGCGTCTCCTGGCGCGTTTATCAGGAATACGACAATTTCGGCGACAACCCGCTGGCGTCCTTCGCACAGTTCCGCAACCTCGACCCGACATCCTGGCAATATCGCCGCGCACGACAGATCGTTCCCGGCTCCACTGAAGCCGACATGCACACCACCGAAGGCCGTTACCTTGTCGCTGAATTCGAACGCGACATCTCCGAAGGTCGCCTGCCACAAGTCTCATGGATCGTCCCGCCCACAGCATTGAGCGAACACCCTAATGCTCCGCCCGGCTATGGCGAACATCTCATTTCCCAGCTTATGGACGTTTTTGTCCGCCATCCCGAAGTCTGGTCGCGCACCGTTTTTATTCTTAATTACGATGAAAATGACGGCTTTTTTGATCATGTACCTGCTCCGGTTCCAGCGCTAACGGCAGAGCAGGGGGGCGGAACGGTCTCAACGCGAGGAGAGTCCTATCAAAACGTTCCGGTAGGCCTCGGCCCACGCGTTCCTGCCATCATCGTCTCGCCTTGGACAAAAGGCGGCTGGGTTAATTCGCAGGTGTTTGACCACACCTCGGTTCTGCGCTTTCTCGAAGCGCGCTTCGGTGTCAAATGTCCTAACATCACGCCATGGCGCCGCAGCGTGTGTGGCGACCTAACATCCGTCTTCGACTTTGCTCAGACAGATCGAGCGTGGACTGCCAACCTGCCCAACACGGACGACTATCTCCCCAAAACGCGACGCTCTTGCCAGCTTCCGCACCCTGCCGTTCCAACGATTCAGAAACTGCCTCGTCAGGAAGCCGGCCAACGCCCTGCTCGGGCCCTGCCTTATCATTTACAGGCAGATTTCCTCGCCCCCGATAGCCTCAGATTGACCAATGCGGGCACACAGGGTGCTGTCTTTCGGGTCCGCTCCAATAACACTACACGCCATTACACCCTCGACGCCCGTTCAAGCCTGTTCGTACCGGTGCACCCTTCCGTTCAAAGTGCCATCACAGTCCACGGCCCCAATGGTTTCTACCGCTCTATGAGCGGAGAAGGGTTGCCAGAAGTCACACTCCAGCATGATCAGCAGCGTGACGTTCTACTCCTGTCGCTTCGCAACACGGCGTCGAGCCTCCAAACTCTGTACGTCACAGAACAGCATAGCCACAGCGACCGTACGATTTCTCTGCAACCGGGTGAAAGTCTGACGACCCCGTGGAGTATTGCTCCGGCTTCATACTGGTACGATCTGCAGGTTCGATCGATTCAACGACCTCATATCATGCTACAATTAGCAGGACACGTCGAAACTGGTCGGCCGAGCCTTACTGAACCTGGAAGCTTCTGAGAGCCTGACCGAAAATGAATTGAGTGCTTTCAGTGGTTTATGATTCCTCCGTCTTTGCGAAGAGAAGGAGTGAATTGTGGCCTAGATTGAAATTACCCGTCGTCAGTATCGTCGCGATGATCTGGCCTATGCAAGCGATCTACGCGATCGGGAATGGGCGTTTCTGGCACCGCTAATGTCACCCCTAAAGCGATATGGCCGTCCCAGAAGAATGGAACTTCGGCGGGTTGTTGAGGCTGTGCTGTACAGCGTCTCGACGGGATGACAGTGGCCGTGCCCTGCCACATAACTTCCCACCCTATACGACCATTCAAGGGTATTTCTACGGATGACTGCGGGAGGGGCGCTGTGAAGCAATCAAGCATGTTCTTGTGATGCTTTCATACGAACAAAAAGGCCGTGAGGCCACACTTTCTGTCGGTATTCTTGACAGTCAGTCCGTGAAAACTGCGAAAAGCCCTAGCACGAATGGGAGACTGGGTGCTGGACATTGTAAAGCGTTCAGACCGTGCTCAGAGTTTTGTCCTGCTGTCAAAGCGATGGATCGTGGAGCGGACATTCGCATGGCTCGGAAGATGCCGCCGCCTCAACCGAGATGTCGAAGCAACACTCCAAGCCTCACAGGCATGGCTCATTGTCGCTCATATCCGCAGAGTGCTGCAAAAAATCACTCAGACCGATTTTCGAGTCAGGCTCTATGGGATGAAATTGGTGCATTGAATAACGGAGAATTTCTGGCTCATCGCAACGACGAAGGAGTGAAGTAGAAGGTTCGATAAATCTTCTTCCCGGACCTCCCCGCATCAACAACGGAAGGAGTCAGGGGCGCTTTCGAGAATTATGGATTGACCGGATGTTGGGACACGAAGTCTCACACCGAGGCCAAGGTACGATGAACCACACGAGCTCAATCAATGTGCAGAATTTGAAAAATGTCATCGAGGCACTGAATTTCCCAACGTTCCAGTTGGACATTCCGGAGAGCTGACGGCGGTTATGAGGGCGGTCTGCCCGCTATTCGCCCTTACATGCCTTCAATCGGACCTTCGTCAAGTTAATCTACATGACTGGATACTATGGTTGTCCCTTCTGTAGCTCAGAGCCAGCTATGCTCATGGCACGCTTCGTATGCTAAGATGGCACGCTCAGGGAGGAAACTATGCAGAACCGCAACGGAGGGCGCAGGAAAATAAAGCAGCCTGTTCAGAAACAATCCGCTCGTCTCAGCGAAGCGAAGAAACGAGTTGCTCCGGTACTGATTATCGCAGTTCTCTTTCTTGGAGCAATTGGAATGCGCGGAATTTTTCTAAAACGGGCATCAGCAACGTTGGGTGGCTCTTATACGCTCATCGATATGCACGGCCATCCTCTTGCGGAGCGCCAGTTCCAGGGGCGCTATACACTGATTTATTTTGGATACACGCACTGCATAGATGTCTGCCCGTTAACGCTCGCGACTGTCACACAGGCTCTTGAGCTTATGGGAAAAGCATCACACCAAATTGTGCCGCTTTTCATCACGGTTGACCCATCACGCGATACTCCTGAGGTTGTCGCTGATTACGTCAGTCATTTCTCCCCTGATATTGTTGGCCTTACGGGAACGGAATCCCAGATCCAGGCGGTCATTAAAAGTTTCCACGTCATGGCGCGACGTCGTGGCTCTCCAGCAGATCGTATGTCCTCAGACTATCTCATGGATCACAGCTCTGTGCTGTATTTGATGGATGGCGATAACCGACTGGTGTCTGTCTTGCCAGTTGACACCAGTCCGCAGGAGATCGCCACACGACTACGTCGTCTCGTTCCTGCCAGTTAGCTGTGGCGGAAGGTTTGTAAGAGTAAGTTTGCAAGCCAAAGGAGCAAAAGAGAGGCGCCCAGTTCTGGTAGAAGCACTCCCAATAACACCAGAATGGCCAACGCGCCTGCACCTATCTGTTTATCGGGCACGGCCAATGGGGCTCCCAGTTGTCCGGGCGGTCTACGGCGGAGCCACAGAATGAGCGCAGACACGCTCATAGTCAGCAATCCCGATGCTACAAGAAAATTCAAAAGTTGATTGGCTCTTCCGAAAAGCTGCCCTTCATGGGTCGCAACGCCATATCCGATAATGCGATCCATCAATGTCTTATCTTCAAAGCGTTGGACTGACCGTACCTGACCAGAGGCCTCTAGCAACGCACTGATACGTTCTGGACGGTTTTGCGTGTCTGAACGAATATGCCACGTAGCTTCACCCGTTGATGGTGGCGTCACGAGGACAGGTGCAGGAAATTTTAGTTGAGACGCAGTCAGTACCACACGGTTTAGCCCGTCTGCTAGGACACTGTCCGACATGGTCATGGAGCCCATATCCATGCCGGGCATCGTGTCCATTTTTGGCGAGGAAACTTGATGGCCAGCAACAAGATTGCGCTCGGAAACAGCTCCGATTTCCCAGTCCGGAACGGTCGTCATTCGACTGATCTGTGTCTCCACACTCGACAAAGCGTGCCCCCAAATAAAGGACCATGGCAGACCGGAGATAAGAAAAAGTACCAGAAATAGGGAGATCCACATCCCGGTACTGCATGGAGGTCTCGCCACCGAATTCGACCTTTATGAGTGATCCGAGGGTAAAGGATGCCCCTTAGTCCTTGAGTGTGACGTGGCCACCAGAGATACAAGCCAGTGGCAATCAGAACGATTGTCCAGGAGGCCACCATTTCCATGATGATGGAGCCAGTATTCCCCAAGAGCAGTTGGCCGTGCAATTTGAAGATGATGCGTTCAAAACGGTCTTCTTCAGGAACCTGTTTGAGAACCACGCATGATGTCGGATCAACATACACGCGAATGGCTGTGCCCTGGCGATCAACGATCACCCGGGCAGCGCTGGAAGTCGTCTCCGGAAGTTCATAGGCTAGAAAATGGCTGCCAGAGACAGCATGGAGTGCCGCCCTGACTTCCTGCTCCGGGGTTGAATGTGTCGCGCCGCCTGTGAGGTGATCGTAACGCCAGTCGATCCAATGATCCACCTGCGGCTTGAACAGGTAAATTGAACCTGTGAGGCACAGAAGTATTATAAACGGCAGGCAGAAGAGCCCTGCAAAAAAATGCCATCGCCAGATCGTCCGATAATCGGGCCAAAGCGGGGTCCTGGAAAAGTTCATCATCATGGATACCTTCAGAACTTGATCCGCACGCCACCAAAAAATGCTCTTGGCGATCCAGCGTAGATGGATCCTGTTTTATTGGCTAAAACACTCCGCCCAGCCTGCTGTCCGGTCGAGAGAAGTGTATCGCTGATGTCAGTTGCACCTGCCGCATAAACTTGATTGGTTACATTCTGTACCTCGAAGTAGCTGTGCAGACGGTGAGCCCAGCCCAAACGTTCTGGAGGGTCGTAATGAACCTCCAGATTGAGCAATGCGTATGAGGGGGCTTTCAGAATATTGGCATTGTCGAGGTAAAAGGAGCTCCTCCACGTCACTTCTGCAAAACCTCCCAGCCCTTGCAGCCATCCGTCTGGCTGATCATAGAGAACGCGCGCATCCAGGAAATGCGGCATGACGCCCGGGATGAGGTTGCCCTTTCGCGAGAAATTACGCGCCATCGTGCTGTTGGACAGTGTTTCGGTGTATTTTGTATAGATCTGATTGTCATAGGTATAAGACAACTTCAGCCGCGCACCCGGCACAGAGGCTCGTAATGGCTGCCATGTTGCGCCAAGTTCAATGCCACGATGTTCTGAAGCCGGGGCGTTGAAGGTATAATTTCCTGCAGGCGTATTGACACCCGCCGACTGGCTAACAAGCTCGTTTCTGTAGAACTCATAAAAGCCAGTAGCCTGAATATTGATGGTGGGTGACGGGTGCCATTCGGCCCCCAAGTCAAAACCGAGACTTGTTTCGCTCTTAAGCTGCGTATTGTTTCCGTAGATTCCCTGAGGAGTGACAAAGAAACTGGAATAGCCGGGCGTTGCGTAGGCTGTTCCAACACGAGTATGGAGAGTCCAGTCCTTGGTTGGCGTATAAACTAGCGATGCTTCCGGTGCCAGATTGAAGAAACGCCGATTGGCCGTAATATTTTGCAGCGTAGTTGAATTGGCCGATCTGTTGTAGAGGGTTTCGATAGCGCCAATGTCAGATTGAGTGCCACCAAGCCCAATTACCGCATGCCAGAGCGGCGAAAACTGCCAGTCTTCCTGAAAACGAATACCAATGTTCCACTGATGGCCGTAAGACGTGGAATTCAGGGCGCCTCGGGTCGCGCCGCCTTGCGGGGTCAGATTATAGACCTGATAGCCATAATCCATGTAGTCGAAACTGGCTCCCACAAAGCTGGTCAGGGGCGTTTTCCCAATACGGCCGCGGTTCGTCAGGTCCGTCTGCACATTGTAAGAATTAAACGGCCCCACAAAGGCTGTTGTGGAGGTTGGTTGGTCGACATGACGTTGATCATACGTAAATTGGGTATGCCAGGTCGTTCTGGAATCAAAGTCGTGCTCCCATCGAAGGCCTACAATAGTACGTCGATCAAAACGGCCGAGCCCAGCCTGCTGTGGGGTCATCGTCTGACGTACGCCATATGCACCATTCACCAGAAGATTGACTGAAGCGCATCCGGCAGCAGCCGATGCCGCATTGGCACAACCGTTCTGGTAGGGATTGCTACGAAACTGATTCAGGGAGAGACGTAACGGCAGTGATGTGTCCGTAACGTTATTCACGAATTTTAGGATAAGGCGATCTGATGAGGTTAGATTGACTCGCAGACGCATATTTTCGGTGGACGTGTTGTACTGGCTGTTCGTAATAAATCCGTTACCGCGTACATCGCTACCAAACAACATGAAGTCGTAGTGTTTATTACCTGCGCCAATTGTTACGTAGTTATTGAACAGACCGAAGCTGCCAAAATCTGAGCCCAATTCTAGGCTGTGAATGTCAGCGCCGTTTCGAGTGCGGAAATTGATCGCTCCATTGATCGCATAATTACCGTATAACGTGGATGCCGGCCCCTGAAAGACGTCCACCCCCTCATAGGCATGCGGATCAATCAAATCTGCTCGGGCAGTACCATCAGGTTGCGTCATGGGAAACCCATCTTCCGTGACCTGAAGATTCTTCAAACCATAGGACTGTCGTGCGCCCGATCCGCGGACAGAAACGACACTGTCACGCGGTCCATTACCTTGCAGAACAGTGACCCCAGGAATGGTTGCGACAATATCACTCACGATCTGGGCGGCTCTGTTCGCGAAATCTTCGCGCTCTGCGCTGTAGGTTGTTTCACCGGTTGGATGAAGCAGTGCCGAGCCACGCGCAGCACCTCGCACGATAATGCGTTCAGGAATTTGTAGTTGATGCGACACGGATTTGGGCGTTGCTGCTTTACGGGAACGTATAAGGGGCCGTTGCGCCTGAGCCGGGACGGCTCCAAAAAAAAAGCAGGCAAGCGCGAGCGAACCGAGAGGACGGCTGGATACAAAAGAAATTGTCATCTGTTTGTTCTGATCTAAGAAACACAGAAAACCTTTCATCGTAGAAACGAGAAAGGCGCTCAGTCAGTGTTAGATCAGGTGGGGAGGTCCCTGAGCATAAATACCGGACAGCCGCCACAAAGGAGGGCCTCTTACTGGCGGGAAACACCAAAAAGCGTGACGGCTCGTTAGAGAAATTGCGAGAAAAACAGCAACGACGCATCCGGTCAAAATGATCGTCAACAGGTCGTCGATTACGGCAATGCCATCACCAATATCCGCTGCGTGATGATGATCAGGGCTATGCGAACCAAGATCCTGGCCGTCACAAAGGGTCGAGAGGCTGGCGAACTGTTTTAACGGATCGTCGAGTAGAAACTGCGGTAACGGCAAACTTCCAACGCTGAGACGAATAATGATGGCGAGCAGAAGCAGCGCCCAAAAGACCAGCTCTCCTCCAGCATGCCATGCATATCGCTTCATTCGGCTTTGTTTAAAGGGGCTTGCGGCACTGTGCCAGAGGGAAATGTAATTTTGTCGACTGCTTGGGTTGTGGCGCACGGAACTCAAATTTTTTGAGTGCTTCACGCTAATTGATGATTTTCGCTTTCCGGAAGCTTCAACGGTTCTTTTTATGCCCGACAAGAGACGATTGCCGTTTTGTCTATTCCGTACTTGAGGACGACGTAAAGTATTACGAGGTCAGCAACTGATTTTGATTCTGATAACAGATTTTCACGGAATTTATCATCGCATCAAATCATCAGCAAAGCGCCGCAAAAGCTCCTTTAACTGCTCGAGGTCTTCGTCAGTCCAGTCGACGAGAATACGGTTGGCCAACCTTTCCCGCGCTGCGTTGAGCAGGTCGACCATTTCCTGCCCCTTGCCAGTCACCGTCGCTTCGCGAACACGTCTGTCCGTGGCAGACGGCTGGCGCGTGATAAGGCCGAGTTCTTCAAGCTTGCCCATCTGTCGACTGATCGTTGTATGATCACGCCCAGTACGATCCGCAAGGTCAACCACTCCGATGGGACCGTAACGCCATACACGCGCTAGGAGCGGAAACAACGCGCGATCCAGTGGAATACCGGCTTCTTCGATCAGGCGGTCATCCCGGCGCGGCCGATTGATTTCATCGACCAGATCGATGATTGCGGCATGGAGTCCCCGCAGGATTTCAGAATCGTGTGCATTATGCATATTTTTTGTTGCCTTCGATGCAGAGTCTATATACGTGAATATTGCACATTTATTCGCGGAGCTGCCAGTGGCTTTCGATACAGACGTCCTGATCTCGGGTGCGGGGGCTACGGGCCTGACACTTGCTATCGACCTAGCCCGACGTGGAATTTCGTTCCGACTGATCGAGCAGAATGCGCAGCCGTTCAGCGGGTCGCGCGGCAAAGGCATCCAGCCCCGGACGATGGAGATTTTTGAGGATCTCGGCATCGTCGACCGCATAGCGGCGGCAGGAGGGCCTTATCCGCCGCTATGTCAATATCGTCCTGATGGTACCCATAAAACGTCGCTTTTGACGGAGGCGGACGTTTGTTCCACCGCAGCCGAGCCCTATCCGGCGCCACTAATGCTGCCGCAATTTGCCACTGAAGCTGTCATGCGGGAACGGCTTGCCGAGTTGGGCCATCATCTACATTTTGGGGCGCGGCTGACAGGGTTTGAACAGGACGCTCATGGCATTACGGCGAGGATCAAACAGGAAGGCGGCGAGCAGGTTGTCCGCGCCCGGTTCCTTGTCGGAACTGATGGTGGCCGCAGTTTTGTGCGTCATACATTGGCGATCGATTTTCCAGGAGAAGCACTGGGGGTGCGTGCGATCGTTGCCGATGTGCGGCTGGAGGGGGTGGATCGGTCCGTCTGGCATCGTTTCCAGTTCGCTTCACCGGAAATGCAGGTGATGATCTGTCCTCTGGCGGGGACGGACCTGTTTCAGATTCAGGCTCCTGTGGCTCAGGACGGAGAAGTCGATCTGTCTCCTATCGGACTGACCTCGTTAATCAAAGACCGGACCGGCAGGGGGGACATTACGGTCCGTTCGGTGTCCTGGTCCTCGGTTTATACCATGAGTGCGCGCCTGGCCGACCGCTATCGGGTCGGGCGCGTCTTCCTTGCGGGAGATGCCGCGCATGTTCATCCGCCAACCGGCGGTCAGGGCCTTAATACCAGCGTTCAGGACGCCTATAATCTCAGCTGGAAGCTAGCTGCCGTGCTGGCAGGCGCTCCAGAGGCACTACTCGACAGTTACGAGGCGGAACGTCGGCCGATCGCATTGAACATGCTTCGTCTCTCAACGCGTCTGCTCGGAGAAGTCAAGCAGGGCGTCATGCGCCGCGATCGCGAGGCACGCCAACTCGACCTCGGCTATCGCGGTTCATCGTTGAACATACCCGGTTCGGTGGGTGGCAAAGTGCAGCCGGGCGATCGCGCTCCTGATGCATCCTGTCGCGGACAGGCCGGGCAGCGCACACGGCTGTTCACGGTCTTTCAAGGGCCTCACTGGACCTTGCTTGGCTATGAGGCGAGTGACGGACCGTCGGCCATTGCTGGCGTCCGGATCGTCACAATTGGCGCGAAGCATGAACTCGTCGATGAAGAGAACGGTATCGCCGAAGCATACGGTGTCGAACCCGGTCAGTGGGTACTTGTACGCCCGGACGGTTATATTGCCGGCATTCTGCCTTCTGCCGGACTGGAGCAGCAACTTTCTCGTTACTTGGCGGTATGTGCTGCCGTCTCGGTCAACTGATACGTTCGGGGAGTCATGAAGGTGTTGTAAACGGCTCCGGGATGGGCGGCAAACAATATCTGATCCATTCGGATAAATCAGAGCGTCGGCCTGATAAATACAAAGATGAACTGATCGGTTTTTCCTCGAATGGTCGGATCAAAAACTTTGAGATGATGATCATCCTCAGGATTCGAAAGTAATTTGCTTTCAGACTTTAAGGTAAAGCCCGCACGTAGAATGGCTTTTTTGGCGAGTTCAGGATCAATACGGTGCAAAGTGTTCGTCTCACTGAGGCCTCTCCCTGGGGCAGCCACATGATCAACGACAACAAAGCGGCCACCAGGTTTTAATAAATCGAAAACCTGTTTGCTAAATGCCGTGATATCTATGTTACCAAGAAATGGAGTTGGTAGATCATGAAGGTTCTGGGACGTGAAGAATACGTCTATAGGGGTTGGCAAGGTAAGATGAGCAAGATCATCTGGGACAGCCGCTACGTTTTCTACCCCTGGTGCCCCGGCAAGCGCTTTCATGCGGGTTTCGCCTTTTGATCCCGGAGCGACCATACCGGCTGGCCAGATATCCAACACTCTACCTTCAGGGCCAACAATACCAGAGAAAATACGGGTCCAATAACCGCCTCCCGGCAGAAAATCGGCAACATGCTCTCCTGGCTTGATCTCGGCCAGAGCAGCAATCTCAGCTCCGTGTCGACGGGTATCATTCGTTCTGTCAGCCTGACGAATTGGGGCAGTCATTGCAGACGAAATATAATCCGCTAAGGGGTCGGCGTAGGCTATAGAAGACGCTAAAAGCGTCATCGCAGCGGCTGAGACTGCTTTGCGCATCATGATGATCCAATCATCCTATACCAGAAATGCCACATGAGGTTATTTTCTTGATAATGTGACAATGCCGAAAAATATTCATACGATCATGTCCGTAGAAGAGTTTTTTTGCAACGGAAAACGGCAGAAGACGGGCCGTTGGAAAAACACTTCCGCTATGATTCGAGGCTCTCCTTCAATCGTTAGAACCGCATTATTCCTGCTTAAGTTGAGAAAACAGATAGAGACTAGGCTCAGGACACATAACCAGAATATGACAGTTGCTGCGAGACAGATGACTGAAAAGAAGACATTCGGGCATCTGTCGTAGCGTGTTGCGATCCGTCGCCAGTCCTTGAGCCTTCCGAACATGATCTTGGTGTGATTGCGGCGTTTATATTTTCTCTTATCGTATTTGACCGGTTTTTCGCGAGATTTCGGTCCTGGAATGCAGGGTTTGATACCCATCCCTTCAGGGTGTTTCTGAATCAGTCAGCGTCATACCCGCGATCTCCCAGCATCCATCATCCGGGCGAAGATCCCCATGTCGGCCCAACGCTTTCAGCGGTTGTACAGCGTCTTATGTGGACCGTATTCCCGGGGCGCATCACGCCAGCGCATCCCATTGCGGTTCACGAAAATGATCCCGCTCAACACGCGACGGTCACCAATACGGGGTCTACCGTGGCTCTTTGGAAAAAAAGGGCCGCAGACGCTCTATCTGTTCGTCCGTCAGCCAAAACAGATCGCTCATCTTCAGCCTCCTCACAGAGCCCGAATCAGAGTTCTATAATCAAATCAATGGGTCCTGAGCCTAAGGAAGGAAGTCGATAAAAATACCGAGAAATTTAGAGGAGGAAATTATTGTGTCTTCCCGAAAGACTTGGGAAGACACTTTATGAATTTTATCAATAGTCTCTGGGACTATTCAAACGTGCCAGAGACGGAGACAATTGCAGCGAAGCCTGTGCCGACGCTGTAGGTCGGCTGAGACGCAGAGAGGGTCTTTCCATAAACGCCACGTGTTGTTGTGGCGTTGCCAGAGAAGCCATTGACCTGCGCCAGATAGTAACTGTCCCCGACGTTCATGAGGCTCAGCATGGCTTTTGGACGAATCCGACCAAATTTTGGAAGGTAGCGACCTAGCGAAATATCCGACGTGATGTAGGACGGAATGGACTGGTCGTTCATCAGCGTTGCGTACTGGGAGTCCGTGTAGCGTAGGTTGAAGTTCGCGAAATTAGTACCGTCGTCGTAGGTCAGGCCTAGGGCGCCGGTGAATTTTGGGGATGCGACTTCCTGCTTGCCCTTTGTGCGGAGATAGTCGCCCTGATAGGCGATATTGTTTCCGACACGCGTATGCATGAACTGCCCGGACGCATAGGCGCTAATATGGTGCCAAGGGCGCGTTGAAATTTCAGCTTGCACGCCTTGTGCGCTTTCGCCCCCCGCATCGATCGGCTGGCTGATCATGATGGTGGAGTTTGGGAGATACGAGACGCTGGTGATCTGATGATGTGTCAGGTTGTAATTGAACAGCGCCACGTTGAACATGATATCGCCTGAATGGCGGTATCCGATTTCCTCGCCGATCATGTATTCCGGCTGGAAATTTGCTAGCGGAAGTGAAACAGCATTCGCGCTTGTGAAGCTGTAAACTGGGACCTGTGCCTGAAAGGAGGACGGTGCGCGGTAGCCGGTTGTGCCGTTTACGTAAATCTGATTTTTCGGATCAAACTGGTAGCTGATCAGGACCTGTGGAATGGGAACAAACATGTTCTCCACGGATTTGAAATTGGCTCCGGGCAGATCCTGACTGAAACTGCGGGAGATCATGTTGGCACGCAGGCCCGCGTCGATGGTCAGGCGGTCATGGAAGAGTTTGACCTGATCTTCCAAGCCGATGGCGTTTAGTTGCTGGAAGCCATTGATATTGTACTGACTGACCGACACATTGTTGAACGCCGTGAGGTAGCCGTTATTCTCGGTGTATTGTCCAGATGCATTGAGCGGATAATGGTTCTGATATTCGGTATGAACCGCATAGGAATACCAGTAGGAGAACTTCAGCGTATTGAAGCCACGACGCCATGACCCGACAAGATTAATGCCACTGGATGTCTGGACCCATGGGTGAATACTAATGGCTGTGATATTCCCCGTCTGGCCTTCATATCCGTTCAGGAATGAATACTGCTGGGTGCCGATATAGCCGTTGGATGCTGGAATATTGACCCCGTAATTGTTGGGGCCAAACGTCTCGATGGCATAAGGCTCTGCATCAAGTGTTAGGCCATGTCCGAAATCGAAATGGTTTTTGATTGCTCCGACCACGGCATTCGTCGCCTTGGTGTTGAGTTTATAATAAAGTGTGTCTCCCTTTGTGTAGGTCCCGTTCGTATTGTAGCTGGTGCCGTAGGTTTTCCACTGTGCTAACGTCGGGTATAGCCATTCGGTCTGGTTTGCTTTGTTATATCCAAAAATCAGTTCCGAACTGCTTTTTGGTGCCCATCGCTTTTCGATGGCAGCGTCCACATGCCAACGATCCATCTGCCCTGGCCCGCGCCAAAGATTTGCGCTGGAATAAGAGCCGGATGCGAAAGCTCTCACTCCACTATGTCCAATTTCACCCGTATCGAAGCGCACGAATTCTTTGTTTGTGCTGTGCGTGCCACCGGAAGCTTCCGCATAGGCTGTCATTTTGTCTGCCGGGTGGCGTAAGGACAGTGTCATTTGTGCGCCGTCAGCATTGTAGACTGGTGCGGTGAGATCCGATGATCCTTGGCTAACCGAGACAGATCCCAAGTTCTCGTTATCCACCATGGCGGACGTATACGCGCCATAAGTGAATGGATCAGCGAGAGGAATGCCTTCATATACCATGCCGATTTGCGTCTGATCCAGACCACGAATATGAATGGTTTCTGCGGTTGTGCTTAACGGCCCTTCGTTGGTGGCCTGCACGCCGGGTAGGCTGGACGCCAAAACGCCGGGCGTAACAGTCGGAGCCTGTTTGGAAATATATTCCTGCGTAACGGCGCTGATAGTTTTGGCCTCCGTGTGATACACCATCATTCCACCGCCCAGTACTCGGCGGCTGGCATGGATGCTCATGCTCTCAGCCGAATGGCCTTCCAGATCATGGGGCACTTTTGGGTGCATTTTTGAAGCCCGGGTAACGGGCGTCTGTTTGGCCTGTATTTTTCCGGAGTGATGGACGCGGGCTTGAGTCGGGCCAATGCTGCAGACCATTGTTGGAACAAGTGCGGAGGCGCACAGCAGATAAGCAGAATGTCTCTTGTAGGAAGGCATTATTATTCCATCACACGGCACGTTTGGCTTGGGGCCACCTCCCCGAAGGAGGCACAGGTGGAACTACGGTCGCTACCAGATCATTTCAAAGGACGTTTTTATGACTGCGGAATGAAATAAATAAGTCATCATCATAAAACGTTCAAAATATTACGCTTGTCATGCGTCTTGGAGTGCTCTGTCATCGCGGCGCTTCTGATTAATGGATTGCGTCATATGAACCGTTTCGCATATGGACTATTTTTTTCTTTTCTTGCCCTTTCATCTACTGCTTTTGGCGAGGGGATTCCGAATGATTTACACCTGAACCAGGTTCAGGTTATTGGAACTCACAACAGTTATCGGACGGATATTTCGCCTGCTACATTGAAATGGCTTCAGGCTGTGTCTCCGAAAGCTGCTGAGGCCCTGGACTACAAGCACACAACACTGGACCGACAGCTTGATGGCGGTGTTCGTCAGCTCGAAATCGATATTTATGCCGATACTCAGGGCAGCCAATACAGTCATCCAAAAGGACCAGAATGGGAGCGTAAAAGCGGCATTGCCCCTGATGCTGATCCCGCGTCTGCTGCCGCCATGCAAGGTACCGATTTCAAGGTCATGCATATTGTTGACATTGACCAGCGCTCGAACTGCGAGCCTTTCAGCAAATGTCTTCAGATTATTCGGAAGTGGTCAGATGACCATCCGAAACATTTCCCGATCTTTATCGATATTGAAACAAAGCAGGACATCCCGTTTAAAAGCGACAAGCTGACTTTCACGGTTCCTGAGATATTTACGCCTGCAACCTATGATCGTCTGGATAAGGAAATCACCGATGTTATCGGTCGTGATCATCTTCTGATTCCCGACGATGTACGAGGGACAGCATCTTCGGTCAATGAGGCGATCCGGACTAAAGGCTGGCCTACGCTAGATTCTGCGCGTGGAAAGATTATCTTCGTGCTGGATCGCCCTCAGGATACTGCCCGTTATGTGTTGAACCATTCGGGTTTGAAAGGACGCGTCTTGTTCACGAATGGCCGACCGGGCGAGCCAGATGCGGCTTATACAGAGGTCAATGAAGGGTTTGCTGGTCAGAAAGGCGCGTCCTTTGATAACGCCGAGGCTGCCCGGGAAATCCCGGAACTGGTGCGGCAGGGTTATCTTGTCCGGACACGAGCAGATGCCAACACGATTGAGGCGCGCCAGAATGATCTGAGCCGCCGTGAGGTTTCTCTCAAGAGCGGTGCCCAGATCATCAGCACCGATTATCCGGCTATCGAGCCTGCACGGTGGTATAATTATAAAGTTCAGTTTCCTAATCGGGCGGTCGCCCGCTGCAATCCTATTAATGCTCCAAAGGATTGTCAGGATAGCGCACTTATAAAAGATTGAGACCTGATGTGAGGATGTCTGAATTGACCATATATTCACCCGAACTCTGGCAGACATTCTTGTAACGTCAAGACGCCATAAAGACCTCTGCGCGAGGGGGCTTTATCAGGAGTGTAGGCTGTGCAGCAGCGTGTTGGCCGTCATTAAGACGGCGCGAAACCTTGCACTCCGACCTGGAGTGTAAAGAGGGAGCCTGCGGCACACATAAACAGGTGGTCACGCTTGGGCCCACCAAAGGTCAGGTTGGAGCAACCTTGTGGCAGCCTGATGCGCCCAATGAGTTTTCCCACAGGGTTGAACACCATAACGCCACAGAGGCCAAGCGGGCCTGAAGCGCCACACCAGAGATTGCCAAAAACGTCGACGCGGATGCCATCGGGATTCATCTGGACGCCATTTAATTGCATGGTGCTGAAAATGCGACCGTTGCTCAGAGTGCCGTCTTTGACGTCGTAAACATGAATGGCCTGATCTCCCCCGACGGATTGACCGGGGCCTTTGGGTGTAGAGACGACGTAAAGCTTTTTATAATCTGGCGAAAAGCAGAGGCCATTCGGGTCGCGAATGTCCTTTTCCTGAAGAACGGCTGTCAGTGTGCCGTCTGGAGCAATGCGAAACACGTGGTCCGCCTGGCGTTTTGTGCCGCCAATTTCGCCGATAAGTTCTCGCCCGATATTCCATCTGATTTTGCCGTCTGGATTTGTCGGACCACCCGGCGCATCAGGATGACCTTCGGCGAGATTTGTGCCGTATCCTGGGTCTGTAAACCAGACGCTGCCATCGGGGTGCGGAACGACATCATTGGGAGAATTGAGACCCTGCCCGTTGTAGTGGTCAGCAAGGACTTTGACGCTGCCATCATGTTCCCAACGGACCACGCGACGGAAAAAATCTTCGCAAACGATGAGACGTCCTGTGAAGTCGAAACAGTTTCCGTTGGCGGCATAGCTATCAGGACGGAAGTCTGAAATCTCGCCTGTCTCCCATGTATACCGCAGAGCACGAGAACGGATGACATCGCTTAACACCAAAAAGCGGCCTTCCGTGCTCCATGCGGGCCCTTCCAGCCATCCGCCCTGGTCCCAAACGCGACGAATGGGGGCTGCAAAATAGGTCAGGTCTTTGAAGGACGGGTCCAGAAAGAGGACGTCAGGGTCAGGGAGGAAGCTGGGGCCAGCTTGTGCCCCCCAGGCTCGTGCAGGCTGGCTGACGACACTGGAAGGGGTAATGCTTCCAGAAAGATTAGCCGCTTTTGCGTTTTTGAAGCCGAGGAGAGAGGCGCCTGCCAGCCCTGTGAGAATAGTGCGGCGGGTCGGGGGCTTTTTGAACAGGTCGGTCTTGGAAGATGAAAAGGTGGCAGTCATCACGTTCTCCTTGGCTTATGTGTGTCTTGTCACGACTGCCCAAGTGAGAAAAATCACCATTTCGTATGGTTTTCCTTGATGGTTATTTCTGAAGTATTTTTATAATGTTATTTTTTGAAATTAAGTTTCTGAATTTCTTTTATTTTTTTCTGCGTTTATTCTGTTTTTAGTCAGAAATGTTGAATGGGTAGCCATTCAACATTTGGCAAGGAAGAGTATCTTCCCCGTTGCCCCCCGCAAACTACAAAAAAAACAGGATGCCCCGTTATGTCTATTGCCCCATCTCCATCCCGTATCCGGTCCTTTCGCCTCTCTGTTCGGGCCTCGCCCACAGAGCTTGAACGCTGGAACAATGCAGCGCAGGCGCTCGGCCATGCCACAACTGCTGACTGGGTCCGGACATTGTTACAGGATGCCGTCCTGTCTCACCATCGTGTCGGAAAGGTCAGTCATGAGCTCCGTCAGTTGCGTGACGAATTGGGACGGATTGGCAACAACCTGAATCAGCTGGTTCACGCTGCTCATCTCGGTGGCGCCATTGCCTGTAGTGACACATTATAGGATATCGACCGCCTGAAAGACCGGGCCGATCACCTGTTGCGTGGTTTGCGTCCTGTTCGTGTCCAGAGGGTTAGGTCTGTTTCCGTTTTTATCATGCACTGAACCGGCGATCAGGTCTTCGCAGGTGCGACGTCATGATTGTGCAGTAAAGCCGGATCAAGACCAGCAGTGGGCACCAAGCGGTTTCCCGCTATGTCCTACTGCCGGAATGGCAAGACGACCATGTTCTCAGCAGTAAATTCACATGGCAGCGTCTGGAGAAGATTGCCCGTCTGGAAGAACTGAGATTGGGGCACACTCTCGTGCCCGGACGTCATGACCGGGCTATTGCAAAGGCTTTGAGAGAGGCCGGAAATTCTGAGGCCGCAGACAAGGTTGCGGCTCTGGTTGCGGAAGATAATTCGGCACGTCCAGTCGCTGCTTATACGTCACAAGCGCGGAGAATGACAGAATGTCAGGGATTGGATCTGCCTGCGGCCAGACGCGAGATCATGGCGTTCTGGAAAAGGTCCGGAAATGGCTTGAAGATGTTTCGCCGCCTTCTTGCTGAGAAAAACTGGCGCATGCGACCGGGAGACCGCACGGACCGACGGCGGGACGCTCATGTCATTGAGGCAGATGGCGGTCTGCTGATCGGATCATTCACACGTCTGACAAAGGTCCGCACGAAAGATTTTCGTTTTTTTCTTCAAGAAGAGGCTCCACGAACGGGGGTGAAAAGAAGCGCTCGCGACCCTCGGCATCTGTCGGCCCGCCACACGAGCTACCGTCATCTGAGCCATAGGGGCGAGCAGTCCGCCCGCCATGCCTTGCAGCAGACGGAATACGATCAGGGACGGCGCAGACCACGCCAACGCGCACAGACCTGATGTCAGCGTGAAGGCACCGAAGCACCATAAATAGACCGCTCGCCCCCCGAGGCGGCTTACGAGCCATCCATTCAGCGGAAGCGTCAGGGCGAGTGCCAGCAAATAACCGCTGACCACCCACTGTATGAGTGAAAATGGCGCGTGCAGGGTCGTGACAAGATCTGGTAGCGACACATTGACGATCGTCGCGTCAAGTTGAGCCATGAAAGATCCGAACGCCGCAACGCTCACTATTTTCCAGGTGCCCGGAGGCAGTTGATCCGGGCCTGAGGCTGGCGACGACGTTCTGGAATTCATGAATGATCTCGCTGGGAACCGCGAGACGCGCAGACATCCGCCATGGACTTACGCATCCAGCGCGATCGCCTCGCTCGTCGTCACACGGCCAAGGCGCGGAAAAATCTCCTCACAGGCAAAGCGCTGCATCTCTTCGGTGAATGTGGACATGACATCCGTGGCGAGCACGACGTTATATCCATGCTCATGAGCCGCCCTGGCGGTAGATTCCACGCCCAGATTGGTCGCGATTCCGCCCAGCACGATGGTCGAGATCCCACGTCGTCTTAACTGAAGATCGAGATCCGTGCCGTAGAAGGCACCCCATTGCCGCTTCGTGACACGCAGATCGGTCGGTTCGGCAAGCCCGTCGACCAGTTCAGCCCAGTCTGGTGCGAAACCGCCAGGCGGTGAAAAGGAGCGATCGACAGCCGCATGCACGGCATCGGCGAAATCTGGTGCGAACGCTACATTAACCAAAATGACCGGCGCTCCGGCGGCCCGGAAGCGCGCGGCGAGTTCTTTCGATCGTTCAACAATCGCAGTACCCGGTGTGGGGGCTAGGGGAAGCCCCGTGATGCCCTTTTGGAGATCGATCAGGACGAGGGCCGTCCTGCTGGCTGGGAGTGAAATCATGGCAAGACCTTCCCTGTTGACGTTTGACCGTCATCCCGAACCGTTGTCCGGAACACGCGGAAACGTTAGTAAGTTGAGTAGGTACTCAAGCCGGAGCATTATTTGAGGATGGACTCAAATTCGTCAAGAGGTAAACGGACGTCCCTTCAGCCGATGCGCGCGGCTGGGCGTCAGCGCGTCGAGGAGTTACTGGAGGCCGCGTCCGACCTCATGGCGGAACGAGGGTATGAGGCGACAACCATGGCGGAGATCGCCGCGCGTGCCGAGGCGAAGATCGGTTCGCTCTATCGTTTCTTTCCAAACAAAGAGGCTGTGGCGGACGCTCTTGTGCAGCGGCATATCGCCGTTCTGGAAGACGAATACGCGGCACTCGCCAAACGTGCCGCCACACTATCCCCGGACGCTCTGGCGGACGTTCTGATCGAACTGCTTGTCACGCTTCACCCTCGCGTGAAATCCCTGTCTGCGCTGATGGAGGCACGGACTGACAAGATGGAGATCCGTGATCGTGCACGAGAACATGCCATAGTCGGAATTGCGGCAGCGTTGCGTGTCTGTGCGCCAGAGTTGGAGGACGCACTGGCGAGAGATATTGCTGCGGTCGTTCTAAACACTATGAAAGTGCTGCGCAGCATGCTGGCGAAGGACGCCCCCACGATGCCGGGTGCGCCTGATGAATTGCGGCGAATGCACCGTCTCTATCTAACGGACCGGCTGCAGCCGTTTCGGCGTACTTCAGACGGCATAACGGACGCAGAGCCATAATTTCGCAGATTGGTGCCGCCCGGGTTTCAAACGCCAATTTCATCGCATCTCAAGTGAGGAGGCTAAATGGATGCGAAAAAACCCGGAAGAACTAACATAATGACACGAAAGTCTCGTGCCCGGCAATGGCCGATTGCTTAGCAGGCAGCAGTCGCCCTTATGTCGGACGCAAAGTGCACTAGAGCATAATCCGATCAATCTGGTTCATATCCAGAGGCGGTGAAGCACGCAGCAGCCTGGCTATGAGAGACATCGTCGATTGCAGCAGACACCGCGTGCTGAAGAGTGTCGAGGGTTCGCGGTGCCGCCCGTCTGATCCATGCCTTCATTTTGGCGAAGATGTTCTCGATAGGGTTGAAGTCGGGACTGTAAGGCGGGAGGAAGAGCAGGCAGGTACCGACTGCCTCTATAGCCTCGCGCCGCTCTGCGACGTCGGGTCGTGTCTGCTCGCTGGCGTGCGCCGTTTTTTTTGACGATCATGTCGTGACGGTCGAGGTAGTGCCAGATCGTGCTCGGCGCAAAGCGAACCCCATGTTCCGTAGCAAGCTTCTCCGCCAGTTCGACAAGGGAAATGTCAGCCCTGGCTTCAATCGCAGCCAGCAGGAAGGCCGACCACGCTTCAATCCGGTGAGAACGGCGATCGCCACCCTGCTTAAACGCATGGTCACGACCGCTGGCCTGTCACTCAGTGACCCAGCGGATAACGCACGATGAAGACAGACCAAAGCGAACCGCCGCAGCACGACGGGTCGTGCCAGAGGCAACAGCCGTAATCGTGCGGCGGCGAAGGTTAGCAGACAGGGCTCGGGTCATATGGGCCGGCCTCCATACCGGCACATAGTATGAATCAGATTTCGACCAGACGGGGAATCTCAAAATTAGCCCATTAGATCAGATTATGCTCTAGTTGGAACCTCCAAAAGTGGACGTTTGCAGATAGTTTAACTGGCAGACATTGAGTGCGCGTATGGCTATCTCACTAAATTCCTAATGACTGGCATTGATTGAGGCACCAAAGACCTTTCCGGAATTTTCGTTCGAATACCAGGCGGAGTGAGTTGTTGAACGCTGCCAGACGGACTTGATCCGTTTGCTCGCACTTCCACTCTCCAAAAACGGTAGCTGTTTTCTTCTGGGCATCCCGCCAGTCTTTGAAGACGTATGTCTCCTAGACACGCTCCTAGAACTCCATAAAGAACAGACCTGATATTAATTTTGTCTTGCGGGAGAGACAATCCTCTCCACTCCAGGAAACGATTTCGACGTGTCTGACGCGTCTTTTTCAGGTTTTCCTCGGTTCACTCGGGTAAAATTAGAGCGTTCGAAAAACTCTCCAGACTGGGGCGCATAGGCGCACTCTCATAAAAAGCGATACTACCTAGATAGATGAAAAAATATATATTTTCAAGATTGAACAACAGTTTTTTATTATTATCATTAAAAATAATCATATGATGTAATTGATGGAGTTGTGATAATGAAAAAGAAGAATATAGATTTGGTTATATTCGATTGCGATGGAGTTTTGGTTGGTGGAGAATCTCTTTCTACAGAGTTGATGGCGGATGAGGCTCGGAAATATGGGTGGAATATTACAAATAATCAAGCAGATAAGATTTTTTCCGGCGGTGAGCTTAAGAAGATTGGCGAATTAATTGCCGAGAAAAGTGGTTCAAAAGTCCCTGACGATTGGGCCATCATGATGGAGCGTAAAATTGCAGAAATGATGCGTACTAAAGCCGTTACGGTCGATGGTGCCGAAAATATGCTGCAAGACATCATTGCGCTGGATCTTCCCATTCGCGTGGGCTCAAATTCTTCCATATGCGAAATGGATGCAAAGTTTTCAAAAACAGGCCTTGATCAGATTTTTCAAAAAGATCGAATTCATTCTGCTCGCGACCTGAATATTCCTAAACCAAACCCTGATATTTATCTTTACGCTGCTCAAGAAGAAGGTGTCCTTCCCGAAGCCTGCATTGTTCTCGAGGACTCGGATGCAGGCGTGGAAGCTGCTGTGCGGGCAGGCATGACCTGTGTTCTTCTGCGTGATGCAGAAAAACCTGACCCAAAATTTGGCGACGTTATTCGGATTGATCACCTTTCCCAGTTCGCTGGTGTTGTTCAATCCATTGCAAGCAATCTCTAAGCGCAGGTAGGTTAATTATCAATGCGTATTGGAATTGTTGGTTTAGGACGTATGGGGGGAAATATCGCCGTACGCCTCACACGTCATGGTCACAGTGTTGTCGTGCACGACCGTGCAGAAACGGTTACGCACTCTGTCGTAGCGCGCGCCGAAGCAGAACGTGCTATCGGTGTAAACAGTCTTGAGGCACTTGTAAAACAACTTGAAGGTGAGACACATTGCATCGTCTGGGTCATGCTACCTGCGGGAGCTATTACCGAGTCCTGTATCAAAGAACTCGGCAACCTTTTGAGTGACGGCGATATTATTATCGATGGTGGAAATACCTATTATAAAGATGATATCCGCCGTGCTGAGAAACTAGCCATGAAAGGCATATCATACCTCGATGTAGGAACATCCGGAGGCGTATGGGGGCTCGAGCGCGGTTACTGTATGATGTATGGCGGTCCGAAAAATGCTACAGACTATATCGATCCAATTCTTGCCGCTCTTGCTCCCGGGAAAGGCGATATTCCGTTAACACCCCATCGTAACGTCACGGATCTCGATCCTCGTGCTGAACAAGGCTATTTGCATTGCGGGCCAGCTGGATCCGGACACTTTGTGAAGATGATTCATAACGGCATCGAATACGGGATGATGCAGGCTTTCGCTGAAGGCTTTGACATCATGAAGAACAAGAATTCACCTCTTCTGGCGCCAGCCGATCGTTTTGACCTAAACGTCGCCGATATCGCGGAAGTCTGGCGCCGTGGTAGTGTCGTGTCGTCATGGCTTCTGGATCTGACAGCCGAAGCGCTGGCCAAATCAGAAGAACTCACCGAGTTTTCAGGCGAAGTCTCTGACTCAGGAGAGGGCCGATGGACGATCGAAGCTGCGATTGAAGAGGACGTGCCCGTACCGGTTATGACCGCAGCCCTCTTTACCCGTTTCCGTTCACGTTCAGGTAACAGTTTTTCCGAGAAAATCCTGTCCGCTCAGCGTTTTGGCTTTGGCGGCCATGTCGAGCAGAAATAACATCACCTTAAAAGAATCACTCATTGTTTCCTCGAATCCCACAAGAGGGGCCGCCTTTATCATGAGATTTTTTCTCATCAAACCTTGAATTTCTTAACTTTTCTATAAAGCAGTTTTGTCAAAGGCATGCTGCATTTTCTTCGGGCGGGTTGTACCTGGCGGACACGCATCAACGCGACGACAAGTTGAGCCCCGCCTAATCATGGTCTGCCGTTGAGTAGAGCAGGATGTCTGGGATACTGCGTCGCAACCTTGGAGTTGAATGATAACCGGCAGCATCCATGTTCGATGCTACAATCAGGGAGTGCCTTTCGTCTTAGTCCTAAAAGGGGGCAGGGCTCGGATCATAAAACCACAAATGCCGTGGTGGCATTGTAGAAAGGTGTTCCAGCCCGTCTGGGCAGTCCTGAAGGTTTGATAAACTTATAGCTTTTCTTCGCCCAACCGTCAGTCTGGTAATATTACTGTTGAGCATTAGGGCAGGAATAAAACCCGGCCCCAAGGTCGTCGTTGGACCGCGACGGAATTGACTGGCGTGTCCGCTGAAAAATTTTCCGCCGGCAAAGCCGATCGTCAGCATTCCCGCCCTAAGCGCCGTCAGCGCTCCGGAATGTCCAACTTGAATGTTAGGAATTCCAGCGCTTCGATAACGCTCTTCAGGTTCTGCACGTCGATGGAACTCGTGTAGTTGATTGTACCCTGACTTCGGTGTGACGCCTCATGTCCTAGCACTCGGTCAATCCATAACTCCCGAAAGCTCGCATTCTGATTGCGTAGCTTTGTGGAAACTGTGTGCCGAAAGCTGTGGAACGTAATCTCGGCAGGAAGGTCGAGCTTCGTTTTGAGTTTTGAGAACGCCTGGCCAAACGCTGCCCCTCTGACGCCTTCACTTGACGTCGGAAGGTCGGGAAACAGGAAATGCTGCTCCGGTTTCAGAAAGCTCATGATGCCGGACTGGATGAGTTGGGAGTGGATCGGAACCAGTCGTGTTCCTGCAGCAGATTTCGGAGACCATCCGTCTTCTTGATGTGGGCGAATATGGAAGCATGCCACGCCTTGCACGTTCTCAATATCCTGACAGCGAAGATTGCAGATTTCTCCCAGCCTCAGGCCTGTATAAAGGGCGACATTGACCATTCCGGCATAGGTCCTGCGTGAGATTCCACGATGTTCCCATTGTGCTTGTGTCAGCAATGACAGCTCTTCATCAGTCCAACAGCGTCGTTCTGTCTTCTTCGTTGTGTTGAGGGACCATTGCGACCATGGGTTCTGGGCGACAATTTCCCGTTGAACGAGTACGGACCAGAGTGAGGACATGCGGGAGAAGTGGTTCTTCACCGTCTTGCCGCTCACGGTTTCAAGTCCTTGCTCTTTCGCTGATTTCAAGGCGTCTCGAATGGGCAGGCGGTTCTTGGATTTTCCGTGCGTTGCGGGAAGGCCGAGGAGCAAATCGTGAAAGTCGCCTGCTGTTGTTCCCGTTACCTGATTAACGGGTTGGTCTCCAAAAGCTTCGATAAATAGGTCGAGGGTTGTTTTCGTGCCCTTGATGGTGTCCGCGCTCTTGGTGGCCGTTAGTGTCCAGCGTGCATGGCGATCCTTGTAGGACAATTTGGATGGCTTGTCCTGCCAGTCTTCAGAAGTATGCCTCTACTCAGAGGTCGACTTTCTCAACGTTCGTATGATGCTGCTTTGGAGCCGCTATCAATGTCACGTCCAGGATCTGACCTGACATCAGCAGATAACCGGCGTTCCTCAAAGTAGCGTCAAAGCGATTGAATATACTTTCAATGGCACTCGCCTGTGTCAAACGCTCGCGAAACAGCCAAACCATTTTGGCATCAGGCACCTGCTTCGACAACTCCAATCCCAGGAAGCGCATGAAGGAGAGGCGGTCGTTGGTCAGATATTCTGTCCGTTCATCGGAGAGATTGTTCGGTGTCTCGACCATCAGCACTGGAACAAAACCGTCACAGGTCCAATCTCGTGTTGAGCACATCTTTGCCGATCAGAAGTCACAAACCGGACTATTCATCCGAACCGTTGGCATCGCCCGAGCCACCATGAGGATCGGGCTCGTCAATATCGTCTACAACATACGCCGCTTCCTCTTCCTTGAAAGATTAAACACGAGCGCGTAGTCATTCAGCGGGGACAACACCCGATCTGCTCAAAATTCAGATCGAAAGCGATCCAAAAAACCGTTAATTAAATCGCCAAAGGCCAGAAATTACAGACCAAGCGCATCAATCAGGGGTTCTCCGATCCTTCCACTTGTTTCAGCTTCAGGGCGGTAGCATGGGAGGAGTGTGTCTGATTAAAAGATAGTTTGAAATTTATACATTGTAAAAAAGCCGGAAATCAGCCCCGCCTCAACTTCGGCCAACTTTGCAACAGAGCCCCAGAAATTATGACTTCCACCCAAAAAAGGGAAACCACTCCCCCATCGCATCGAGAATGACGCGATTCATTTCTGGAGTCAGCGTCTCTTTCCAATCACCAACAACGCCTTTGCGAAAAAACTCACTGTTACGTCCTTCGCCTGGCGCACGCCCACCCGACAGGGATGAAAACGCAGTCTTCGCGAGGCAGGCATCGACGATGTTCGAGGTGCTCTCAACTCCTAGAAAATCGAACAACCTGGAGACGCTCGCCTTCGGATCCGCGATCAGCGCCTCGTAACTCACGATTGCGCATGCGCTCGGGTATTGCGAGCAAAGTGCCAGCATGGCTTTGGTGCCCTGAATCATCGGACCGAGCGAATGCCGAATGAAGTCCATCGGGGAAGCATCGTGCCCGTCATTCCGTGTAGCCTTATAAAAAATATGGAGAGCGGACGTGAGTGCATCGCGTGGGTCTCGTACGACACCAACGAATTTCGCATGCGGAAAAAGGCGCTTCAAACGCGGAAATAGAAAGACGTTTTCGGGCGTTTTTTCACCAATGGCGCTATAGTTTTCGTTGCGACATTGTCGATTGAAAGCGCGCAATATTCCTGTCGCCAGAAGGAAGTCCACATCTTCGTCATCAGGAAGCTGATACCCACCAGACTGCCTGAACAAAGTATTGTTCTTCTGACTCAGAGCCTGACGCCATTCCTCCACAATCCGGGTCAACCCCTTTTCGAGGTGGTGCGGAAACAACCCTTCGCCTTTGCAGCATACGTCCGGGTGTGCATCGAACAGTAGCTGGACCCAGGTTGTGCCAGAGCGTGGAGCGCCGCCGATAAAAAAGAGCTGACGTTGCTCGATATCGGCGAGGGCATCCCCACCGGCACGCCAGCTCAATCTTCCGGGATTCGTTTCCGCCATTAACCTGCCCTACCCGTCAATGCGACCGGGAGATGGTCCACACCGACTGCCGCACGTAATCCGCTAATGACGTTCTTCATGCCGTGATGATTCTGGATCATGGCAAGGCCTGCCTGACGGAGTTGTTCATACTCCGCACGGTTTTCGTGGAGTTGCAAGATCTGACGCGCGATTGCGTTAGCATCCGTTGTCGTCTGCAGCGTAAGGAGTTCGATCGGCAACATCATTCCTTCAGCAGCGATATCGCTCATCACACATGGAACGCCATTAGCAAGAGAATCCAGAACCTTACCTTTAACGCCCGCCCCAAAGCGCAATGGTGCAACGCTGAGCACCACACGATTGAAGAGTGTCTTCAGTTCAGAGACATAGCCGGAAATTTCCACGCTTTCACTCGCCAGACGACGCACCGCTTCAGGCATCGCACTGCCAGCCAGGATGCACTTTATGTCCGGCCGCTTGGCCCATACGTGCGGCATGATCTCACGGACAAGCCATTGGGCTGCGTCAACATTTGGCGCATGTCCATAGTGACCGAGGAAAAGCACGCCCTGTCGCTCAATGGGTTGCTTGGCATCAGTGCGCAGATCGATCGACCATGGTACCTGATGAACCACAGCCGTTGGCACGAGACGTCTCAGGATTGCCGCTTCTTCGGAAGAATGCGTGATCACCGCATCGGCCTGCCACGCGGCAGCACATTCCGCCAGACGCAGCTTCCGCGCTTCGGTCAGTAGCTCCGGTCTGCCTTCGAGTGTTGCCTGACGCTCCAAGCGAACATGATGCAGGTCGGCAACGCTGTAGAGCACGCGTGCACTTTGCTGGTGCTGGCGCGTCAGAGCCATATACCGAGATGCATTGTTGACCCGATGAAGATAGACAAGATCGAAGCCTCTCGCCTGTTTGCGAAGAACGTCTTCAACAGACGCATAGAATGGTGCATGCCAGCACGTGATACCTTCCGACAGAAGGCTGGCACGGATGGCCGCGCCATGAGGCGCTTCCATCTCTGAGGCCGCTGCGAAACTGACATCATATCCGAGCGCCTGAAGTCCTCGCATATGCGACAGGATCGCGCATGACCCAGCGTCACGTGTTGTATCGGGTAACTGCTCATCAATAATCAGAGCTCTGCGCACTGGCGTCTCAGGCCCGTCATGAGTGTCGACAAGCATTCCCCCGGAGCGACGGATCAGCCGACGCCGCCGATCCTGCGCCTCACGCCCTGATGCTTCATTCGCCTGGTGCTGCCGCAAACGCTCAGCCTGAGACAGAAGGAACGACAGTACTCTCTCGCGATCGTGATCAACTGCAAGTCCATCGACTGCCCGGGTCACGCTCTCGGCCAGATCAGCGTCAAAGCTGTCAGCCGCCTCGATCACAATCGGAGATCCCATTAGCTCCGCGCCATCATGCGCACGACAAACCTGAATAATGTGCCGGGACATTGGTGACAGGCCGCCGGGCAGCAGAATATCAAAGCCGAACCGTCCTCCCTCATAACCCGCCGCTGCGAGATCCGCACGATACGTATTGGCAAGTGTTTGGGCGATACACTGTCCATTATCAAAGATCTGCACCGTTACCGGCTCTGATCCATGTGTGGAATCATAGGCCCATCCGGCAATCCTTTGACGACTTGTATGATCCAGGAAGCCCTGCCCATGATCTGCTACCGGTCCATTGGGACGGACCAGCACGGTCGGCGACAGAGAGGGGGCGGCTTCGATTACCCAAGGAGAACCCTTGAGATCCTGCCCATCTTCTGCCCGTACGACGCGGATTATGTGGCGACTGTTCGGTGAAAGGCCACCTGGTACAATAAATTCGAATGCGTTGTGTCCGTTACCGATACCGGCCCTAGCAAGATCAGTGCGATAAATATCTGCGAAAATCTCTGCAAGGACATGCTCGCCGTCTAGAACGCGCAGTTTCACAGGCGCTTCGGGGGTCGTTTCATGGAATGCCCACCCTGCGATGCGGCCGCTTTCAACGACATCGACAAAGCCGCTCAAAGGCCCAGCGTTAACAGGATGCTCTCCACCGGTCGCGCGCAGGACCAGTGCGCGATTGATGGCTGCGAGTTCCTCGCCGTCCTCGACACGCGGCGCACAATATCGAGCTTCCGTCCGCACCGCATCGGGATAAAGCGCACGATATTCAACGGCGTTATGAAACATGCCGCGACTACCGTCATCGACGAAAGTCTCCGACGCAGCACCCTCAGCGAGAATAACATCATGCGTATCAAGTTCTAGGTGAAAGTAGTCCACCCGGTCTACGTTTTCCATCCTCAGGATAGAAACACCGTTAACAAGTGCCTCGGCTGGAATAAGAACGCCGTCCAGATACATTGCATGCAGTGGCGAGACCATTAGATCGCGGGCAGGAACGGCATCGCCCAATGAGCCGGCCCTGAACATGACAGGGAGCACGGCAGGGTTTGTCGCCGCAAACTGTCTGGCATAACTGCGTCGTCCAATCCATCGGATCGGGCGCATGGCTCCCGAGATGGTCAGTGAGTAGCCCCTAGTTTTCTAGACGCCTTGAGCATTCAAAGTCTGCTGTTGTTCGAACTGCACGGGTGACAGCATCCCGTTCCTGACCTGCTTGCGCACCGGGTTATAGAACATTTCGATGTAGTCAAACACGTCCTGTCGTGCTTCCTGGCGCGTTTTGTAAGTTCGACGCCGGATGCGCTCGCGCTTGAGCGATGAGAAAAAACTTTCCGCTACAGCATTGTCGTGGCAATTGCCGCGGCGGCTCATCGAGTGTTCCAGATTGTGAGCCCGTATGAAGGCAGTCCAGTCCATACTGGTGAACTGACTGCCCTGATCGGAGTGGATCAGCACCCGGCTTTTGGGCTTTCGTCGCCATATGGCCATATGGAGCGCCTGCAGTACCACATCCGAGGTCTGGCGGCTCTGCATCGACCAGCCCACCACACGACGCGAATAGAGGTCGATTACGACTGCAAGGTAGGAAAACCCTTCCATGGTGCGGATGTAGGTGATGTCTGTGACCCACACCCTGTCGGGTGCCTCGACATCAAACTGCCGGGCCAGCGCGTTGTCGATGACCAGAGAGGGCCTGCCACTATGGCTACCTGGCCGCCGCCTGTAGCCAATCTGCGCTTTGATGCCCGCCAGTTTTGTCAGGCGTGCCACGCGGTTCGGACAGCAGGTCTCGCCCTGATCGAGCAGATCATCGTGCAGCTTACGGTAGCCATAAACCCTGCCACTGTCGTTCCAGGCCTGACGGATCAACGTGGTCTGTCGGGCATCCTCGCAAGCACGTCGGCTCAACGGCTCCTTCCGCCAGGCATAGTAGCCACTGGGCTGCACGGCCAGACAGCGGCACATCGCCCGAACTCCAAAACGATCACGATGCTCAGCAATGAAGGCGTATCTCACTTTGCATCCCTGGCGAAATACGCGGTGGCTTTTTTTAAGATGTCGCGCTCCTCGGTGACCCGGGCCAGTTCGCGCTTCAACTGCCGGATCTCGGCATCCTTGCCGGCATCGCCCGATACCACCTTCGCGAATTGCCGCTTCCACGCATACAGCGAATGTGTGCTGACCCCGAGCCGCTGCGAAACTTCCGCTACCGGATATCCCCGCTCGGTAATCTGCGCCACCGCATCACGCTTGAACTCATCACTGAAATTGGGCTTCCCCATCAACGCCTCCTGTCCTCATTTTTAGGAACCAAGGCGTCCAGAAATCTAGGGGCTACTCACAGGGTTTAGGTGCTTTTGCCGCTTTGGATGGAGACGAGAGCTTTAAGGGTTTTCTTCTGTTCTTTGCCGTTAAGCCTTCTTTCTCCAAAAACTCCCGGAAGTCCTTCATCCTGACTTTTGTCAGCCGTGTAAATGATCCGATCATCATACCGTCATGAGTTTCAATGATATGAGCATTCCGACGCCTGTCTGTGCGATCTCCTGATCTCATGTGCCAGTTCTTGGTGGCCAACAGATTTCGAAAGGCTGTCAGGTCATTGTCTGAAGCTTGCCAGAAGCTCAGAATTTCCCGTCTCGCTGTTGGAAGGTCAAAATCTTGCCGCTCCGTCATCCTGCGGGCTTGCGATGTATAGGCTGCAATCGGACGAGCTGCTCCATCTTGAGGGGCCAATGCCGCAATCCTGTCAGCAGCGTCGTGGTTGCCGTCTGCTCTCAGGGCCTTCGCAATGGCGTGATCATGCCGTCCAGCGACCAAAGCATGACCCAGTTGGATTTCCTCAAGTCGAGCGATTTTCTCAAGCCGTTGCCACGAAAAACGGCTGCTGAGGACATGGTCGTCTTGCCACTCTGGCAGGAGAAGATGGCCGTGTGTGCTGCCATCCTTTTGATGAATGACGAGTGTCATGCGGTCAGGATCAGCAGATAGCTCTGCACAGATGCGTTCCGCGAAAGACGCCAGCTGTTCATCCGTCATAGGCTCTGCCGGATTGAAGGCAATATGTCGCAGGCCGTAGCGGATATCTTCACGCCGTGCCTCTTTCATCCAGTCTTTGAGGAGGTAATCGCTCCCGGACAGAATGCGGATGGCTTCATTCTTTGCACCCGCAAGAACATGTCGAGAGACGGCTTCATGGCCACTCGACGTCTTGATGCGTGTCTCTTGCACAATCATGGCGAGGCACCTGCATCGCTTTTAGTGCAGGACCGGGCCTGTCGTCTGTGCCTCGGTTTGAGCGAAAAAGCTTCGACGCCGTGGCAGGGGCAAAGAGCGGAGCAAGCGGTCCGTTCGGTCTTTGGTTGTCTCAATAGCATCGAGAACATCACCGCAGCGAACAGCCTCTCCGCAATGAGCCGCGTGGGCAAGCTGATTGAGGTTATTGCCAATGCGACTGAGCTCAAGCCGCAGGAGGCGAAGTTCAGGACCAAGCTCTGACGTCTGCTGCCCTGTCACCGCCTGCTCTTGCAGCAGCGACCGAACGTAATGAGCCGTCGTCGTATGACCATGCCGTTGGGCTGTTCTGGCCCAGGCGTCGAGTTCAGCTGGATGGGCTCTGATGGAGAGACGAGACGTACGAGGAGGGGGCGACGGCGCTGGTCGGGAAGGCGTGCAAGGCATGGCGGTATCCTTTTCTGTGGGGGTCAACGGGGGAACTCCCCCTTGCCAGCTGTCGAGTGGTTACCCTTGGGTAGCCATTCGACACTGCTGGCTGAGGGTAGAATAACCTCTGAAGAGTTATAGTTAATCCCGAGAGCCGATGCCGGACGAAATTGAAGTATTACATGGTTTTCATGTTTTATGACTGTCATTATCTGGCGTTAACTCGTCCCACCATTGCTCTAAATCCTCAGAAGAGAGTCCAGAAACTTCATCAGAGGATTGGGACGGTGCTATTTCTGTAGCCTTTAACCTGACCCCCGCTCCCAACGCCTCAGGACCTGCCGGGTCAGCATCAATGAACACCACGCCGTTCTTCTCCAGAGTTTCCCGGATGGCTTTCAGGGTCCGAGGATGAGGCGTTCGCGACCCTGTCTCAAAATCAGCAATCGTGCGATGGGCGACCTCTGCGTGTTTCGCCAGGTCTCGTTGTGAGAAGCCCAGCATAGCCCGGGCGGCCCGGCACTGTGACGCCAATAGAGACATGGAAAGCTTAACCCCGAAGACAAAAGAAGGACGACGTATTTGTCTGCATGCTGCACCAAAAACGTAGGTTTCGACAGACGTCTGGAAAAATCCTGCACTGTTTTTTTCTGAGATTTTTGAGTGTTCTCCAATGTTATATGAGTCCATATATGTTTACTTTAGTCCATATATGACGATATAAAGTGCTTCGTTAGGAGAATGCGATGGCGCGATACGGATATGCACGGGTTTCAACGGAGGCCCAGACGACGGACCCGCAAATTCTGGCGCTTAAGAATGAAGGCGTGGAAAATATCATTGTAGAGACGGTTTCAGGTTCTGTGGCTGCTCATAGCCGTCCGGCACTCTCTGCTCTTCTCAAAAGGCTGACGTCAGGCGATAGCCTGACCGTTGCCAAACTGGACCGCCTGGGGCGTGATACAGTCGACGTTCTCGAACTGGTCAGAGTGCTGGACCAACGCAATATCCGTCTACGCATCCTGAATCTGGGGATAGAAACAGGGACGTCGAATGGACGTCTGTTTCTGACCATTCTGATGGCAATGGCCGAATTTGAGCGTGAACTTATCCGTGAAAGAACCCAGGCTGGAATCGCAGCAGCTCGGGCGGCAGGCAAACGCATTGGACGGCCGCCATGTCTGACATCGACACAGCGTCGGTATATTCGGAAAATGGCACAGGAAGGGGCGTCACTCAGAACCATTGCCGCCGTGTTTCGTGTTGGGCGCACTACTGTACATCGCGTCGTCCAAGAGACTTCGCTATAAAACACGAGGAAGCGCCAGCACGCTTTACTCCCGGATTGCGGTACCGTCTTTCAGCAGACGCATCGCGTTCTTATAGACGATATTGCATATGGATTTTGTCAGCTTTTCCATGGGGCTGGCGACAGTTGCCAGAACCATGCTGAGCAGAACACCGGATGTCGCAATGAAGCATGCCATCTCAACGGTGTGATGAAGGGGATAATAGGTCACGATAAGAAAGCTCGTGACGGAAATCAGCACTGAATATTGGAACAGGAATAACGGGAAAGAGATTGTTCCGAGGAACTGGATGCCGGGTGTTTCCAGAATATGCCGTCCCTGAGCATTGCCCAAAAACGCCATTGTAAAAAGAGGCGCTTTGATAAGGGACAATCCCGTGTGGAAATAGGCATGCGGGAAGACCAGGCTCAGCACGAACAGAACCGGTAGGGCGGATAGAGAAAGAACCTTGGAGGCTACTGTCCGTTCAAAGCGGCTCATGTTTCCCGATGTTCGTAGAAACGCCAGAAAGGCACCGAAAAGAAAACACAGCAGAAAGACGACGGATTTTCCGTCATGGAAGACCAGAAGGGTCAGAGCCAGAAGAACAAGCAAGGCTTTCCTGTTGAAATGCAGAACTGCGAGCATAAGGAAGATGACGATGGAGCCTATGGCTTCGTAATGCATCGTCCACAGGAAGGGGTTGAAATAATGGGCCCTGTTTTTGAGAAAGACGTCCAGAAATGAAAAACGCAGGACATCAACGAGGGTGATGTCTTCGTTAATCCAGTGGAAAAGCCATTTGCTTCCTAAAATATCCTGAGTGGGGATTTCATAGACGAGATGTAGGCGTATCAACAGGAAGAGGAAGGCTGTTGAGAGCAGGGTTGGAACAACCAGTCGCGGATATCGCTTAATGGCTGGTCTGAGAATGGACGCAGCGTTCCGTTTTCTCAGAAATCCAGAACTGAGGGCGTCTCCTGAAATGATGAAGAACACTGCGACCGCCAGATTGCCATCAAACACGGCCTTGATAAGGGGGGTGTCCATCAAGGCAGCGGTCTGCCCAAACGTATCACAGAAGAAATGCGAACAGACGACCATCAGGCAAGCAATGCCTCGTAGGCCATCCAGAGCAACGATACGGGTGTTTGCGTGCGCCGATGTGCTGCTGCTCTTTCGAACGCTGTCCGCCTCAAAAGGAGTGAGGCATTCGCCCGAAGAAAACATACCGCATGCCTGTGTTGACCTGACCTGCGTTTCACAATCCGTCGGTTTTGGGACAGCGCGGGGAAAATGGGCCCTGCTGTTCCAAAACCCTGTTCCGGAATGCCGGGAGGGCAGAGACGATGACACGGTATGGCTATGCACGGGTCTCGACAGGAGACCAGGTTTGCGATGGGCAAGTTGCAGCCCTTCAAAAGGAAGGCGTGACCGATATCGTTTTTGATACGGTGTCCGGCAGCGTTCCGGCTGCCAGTCGTCCAGGCCTCGCCGGTCTGCTTAGCCGCCTCAAGGAAGGGGACAGTCTGGTTGTGGCGTGTCTGGACAGGCTGGGTCGTAACACCCTTGACGTCATGGGGTTGGTGAGCGACCTGACTGAGCGGCGCGTTCGAGTGCGTATTCTCAATATCGGGATTGAGACGGGCACCCCAAATGGTCAGTTGTTCCTGACCATCCTCGCAGGCTTTGCCCAGTTTGAGCGGGAGCTCATTCGCGAACGCACAAGGGCGGGGCTTGCAGCTATCCGGTTGGCCGGGAAACAGCTTGGGCGACCGCCTGTTCTGACTGTTCGACAGAAGAAACACGTCAAAGAATTGAGTGCAGCGGGGCGGTCACTGGGAGAAATCGCAGGAATTTTCCGGGTCAGCCGCACGACCGTCTGGAGGACGGTTCACTGCGGCCTGCACTGTTCCAATACCCGGAGTTGAGGGACAGTACTTACCGGATCCCTAACACTGTTATTGACAGCATTCCGCAAATGACCGGTTTCGGGACACTCTAACGCCGATGAGGTAGTCAGGTTGCTAGAGCAGAATGTAACGTGATGGCGGTTATGGGGGGAGTGGACTGTCCGCTATAGATTGTTCAAGCGACATTAGCAGACGCTCCGGCGCGGAGCTCGATTTCTCGGTTCAACGCGAAACGATTGAGCTTCACTCCTCTTCGTCCAGGGCATTTAACATATTCATCTTGTGTCGATAGCGTGCAGGCAACCACTCAGTCTGTTTGAGGAAGCCTTCCAACTCACCTCGCGATATGCATGTCACGTTAGGTGTCGGCTTACCATGGTATCGGTCGTTACTTTGGAATAAGATGACCGGGAAGGTCATGTTCTTATACTCATCGACGTTTAGGGAGGTATTTCCGGTTTTTACCTGAACCTGTGCATGCTTGCCGGTCTCAGGAGAAATCACTTCATACTCGAAGGCTATCTTGTCTGCCTTGCGAGAATTCGGAACCACATACCAACGTTGCGATTGGAGATAAAGAAATACCAAGTCCTCTACCTCTTCTGAGTCGAGCAAAGAGAAGATGTCTGGGTTATCGATCAGTTTCAGGTCGAATTTATAGATCGCACCCCCTGTTTTCCGATTCCAGATGAACTTAGTATAAGCTACCGCCGTCGGATCGTGGATTGCTTGAATCGTCCGGTTTGGCCTAAAGCAGGCAACAACCTTCCCAGGCACTTCATCGATAGTCAGACGCTCAAAGGTGACCCTGAAAATGTTGCCTATGTCGATCCCACTGTCCTTGGACTCGTTAGTGGTGAAGTACTCCCAGCCGGAGAGGACGCGAGCCAGATAGTAGTTTCCTTGGGTGTCGCGGGTCCAGACGAGATCGTCTTTCTGGACGCGGTCCCTGATGTAGGCGCAGGTCTTTAGATCTTTGTGGATGTTTACGGCAACCTTATAGAACGTATCCCAGTCCGCCGTTTCTTGAATCTCATCCACCAGCCAACCAACGCCCAAGATGCCCTGTTTTAGGCAGTAAGCGAAGGTATCAGCCATCGACGCAAACCCGCCGCCAGGGCGAACGTGTAATCTAAATACGGACATCGTGTCGCACCTCAGATCAGATCGTGAAGGTCGGGGCCGCGCAGTTTAAAACATTGACCCCGCTGCTTTCCTCTGCGCCTGCTGCCTCTAATCGGAAGGAAACAAACCGCCCCCGGAAGGAACATCGAACCGACGACGCGAAAGGAAAATCAATGATGATATGTCTGCTCACGGCAATGACATCAAGCAACTTCAGCTCGCATCTGGCACGGTGGCGACTGCGGCCTGACCGCTCAAAGGCTACAGTGCGGATATAGGTAGCTCTGGGGGGTAATCGGAATGTCCGCTTTCGGAGTACAATTACAGAAAAACTGATATTTTGGAGTCCGGAAGAAGGCAGCGATTCCGTAATCTCATTTCGGCTGGACTGTTGGCTCAATTGTTATCTGACTGGATTCATATTACTTGGCGGCTGATCTTCCGGGGTCAACGACAATTTAATTTACACGGGATTTATCTTGACAGGATGTAGCTCAAATGGCAGTTTAACTAGAGCGTTTGTAGCTCAAATGGCAGAGCAGCCGCCTTGATGAAGTTTTTGGCTTTCTAAGAGCGGCAGATGTGCGATCGAAACGCACCAAGCGCCCACATCTGAGATTAAGATGACACTATATTTAGAACGAAGCAAACCACGAAAAGAATTCAAGAACCTACTTGGGCATGCCAATCACTTGATTATCACTGCCTTGGTCGGACTTGATGGTATTGAGCGTGGTGTCATAAATGATGTACCAAAAGACCTGCGGACAGTGTGGTCCCCGAAGGACGCCGTAATCTCAGCAAAACGTAGTAGACGACTGATTTTAGACATGGCTCTGATTAGGGCCATTGATGCCATAGATGTATATCTCCGTGAAGCAGTACGTAAACCAGCACTCATTCAATTGACATCTTTTCGAAGAGATTTGGATTCTGCGGGCTTGAGTATATTCAAGAAGATGCTGGCAGTTGAAAAACATTATCCTAACCTTGGCCGTATTCCTGTGGCGATTGTTTTCCTAATGATAGCGTGGCGAAATCGTGGAGCTCACACCGAAGCTGACCTTGATGCACCTCAGATTTATCTCGACATTCTAAAAGATAATGCCAGAGAACTCGCAGAAAGATTCAGTGGGCTTGATGCTGAAATGCTCTTAGGTGGATACGATGCTGTGCGCCCAGTCACATTTAAAGAAGTAGCATCGTTAATCAATGCCGCTCACCAACTTGTGGCCGAGCTGGACACGCGACTCTTAACATCTTTGGATATAGAACTTTTTCTGAAGGACGTCGTTTGGACATCGTTAAGTGACAGCCAAAAACTTAATGAGCGGATTGACCAAGCCAGAAAGCGGCGTGCTGTCAGTATCTGGGGAAAAGATCCGAGCGACCGCGGCGATGCAGTCTTAAGATTCTTGGGTCAACAAGGGTTTTCGAAGATTCGCACTGGGCAACAATCGGGCGCGGTTATTTCAGAAGACCTTACAACAACGCTTTCGCAATTGACGCCAAAATCAGTTCTGAGGTGGGCGAATCCTCCATCGTAAGTTCACAGTTTGGCGGGTAATCTTGGAAATCATTGAACCTGCACCCAATCATAATTTGATGGCAGTGCATTAAACTAATCATATCCGCTTAACGGAACATGATTCCAAGGTCTGAATATCCAATTGGACGGAGGGGGAGAACGGAATGTCGGCTATTGAGAAGCGGCAACTGAAAGCCACCATAACCCACGCTCATGTTCATGAGCGCCAGACAACAAACTTAAGCGTCGCTGAAATGTCTGTTTACGCCGGAACTAGAGCGGTTCCACTGAACTCTGAATCGAGAGGTGACACTGAAGAGGTCTTGTGATTCACCGTTTTCCTTGATGGAGACGGTGATGGCACGAGCATTGAGTGATGATCTTCGGGAGCGTGTTCTGGAAGCTGGAGTTGCGGGAGCATCTGCCCGCTCGATTGCGGCGCGGTTCGGAGTGGGGATTTCGACGGCGATCCGCTGGTTACGTCGGGAACGTGAGAGCGGCGAGCGGACGCCCCGTCGCCAGGGCAAGCCGCGCGGATCACGGCTGGACGCGCATGAAGCGTTCATTGCCGGCATGATCGAGGCGCAGAAAGACATCACGCTTCACGAAATGATAGCGCGCCTGGAAAGCGAACGGGCCGTCGGGATCGGCCGCAGCATGCTCAGTCGCTGGCTGCGGCAACAGGGATGGACATTCAAAAAAAGACCGCTCATGCACTGGAGCAGGAGCGTGAAGACGTTCTGAAGCGACGACAGGACTGGTTTGATCGCCAGCCTGACCTTGATCCGCAGCGTCTGGTGTTCATTGACGAAACCAGCCTCTCCACGAAGATGACCCGTCTGCGCGGGCGTGCCTTGCGCGGGGAACGTTGCCGCGCCGGTGTGCCGCACGGTCATTGGAAAACCACGACTTTCACCGGGGGGCTGCGTCTGACAGGCCTGACCGCGCCCTTCGTGCATGATGGTCCCATGAATGGCAGGATCTTTCAGGTCTATGTCGAACGCGTTCTCATCCCGACACTGAAGCCGGATGATATCGTCGTGATGGACAATCTTCCAGCGCATAAGCTTCCAGCGGCACAGAAGGCCATTGAGCAGGCAGGGGCGGAACTGATGTTCCTTCCGCCATACAGCCCGGACTTTAATCCCATCGAAATGGCTTTCTCAAAACTCAAAGCCTTGCTGCGCGCCAGAGCCGAACGGACTGTCGGTGCTCTGTGGGATACCGTCGGCGCGCTGCTTCCGGCTTTCACTCCCAGTCAATGCGCCAGCTTCTTTACAGCCGCCGGATATGAGCCAGATTAAAGTGGAACCGCTCTAGTCGTTTGCTCATAGCCTGATATTAGGGATTAACTTCGACAGGAGCCACGTTGGCGATAGGTATAGCTTCAGTGCCCATCATCATGTGATAGTGCTGAGTGTGCCCGGTCTGTTCGAAGATACCCCTGAAAACCCCGAGATAGGCATCCACCGTGGCGGCATTGCTCGAGATATAGAGATCGTCATGCGAGTTGTGCGAGCCGTCGTTCACCCATGAAAAGAGCGAGGCACAAATTACCTTTTCACGACCCTCAAATTTCTTAATAATCTCATCCTTATCCATGTTTCCTAGTATTTTGAAATAATTCTCCAAAATTCGACGCAGCGTGTTTTGAATTGTAAGGTTGGATCGGTTCTCGCTTCGAACTTCGGACCAGAGTAATTCGTAGGATGTCTTGATCGGGTTGTGATCGAAGGATTCTAGCGTCGAGACATCGTTGATCTTCTTCACGATCCAGAACGTCTCGTGCGCACGGAGTGTATTTTTCCTGTCTGGGTCGAATGACACCTCTTTATGGAAATAGATATTGTGGGTGAGCACAAACACCTGACGGATCAAGCTGTTTTGCGCGTGACTTAAATCAAACACGTGTTTGATAAGGCTAGAGACGATGAACAGGATGTCGCTATCGAGGCTTGAAATCGGATCATCGAACACAATGACCCGTTCGCTTGTCATACCGGACTCAGAAACGCTGCCTCGGATGAGGTGGTAGAAATACAGGAACGTAACGAACGTCTTCTCGCCCTCGCTCAGACTCCGGGCAGCATTGCTCCCATCGAGGCGAACGATCTCATACAAATTGTCCTGATCGCCTGCCGTTGCAAGCTTGAAGCCCCGGAAACCGAGCGAGGCGAGCAGCGCATTGATTTCGGTCACAGTTGGTTCAACGCTCGTGATGCCCTTCTCAAGATCACGCAGCGTCTGTTGCGCCGTAGCGAGATTGCCCCGCTTTGTCGTCAGACTTGCCTCAATGCCGCTGATCGCAGCATCCACCTTTGTCTTGCTAGCATGGTAAGCATCAAGAATGCCTTTTGCCTCTTCCGCTAGGCACTTCCAAATTTCGGCCGTAAGGTTCGTCCTCTGGTTGCTGATATCATCGACAGCCCCATTATGTTCAACCACGGCCGCGTTCGCAGCAATGAGGAAATCTCGCACCTCCGCGAACAGGTCGGTGTTATCCTCAAGCGTTACGACGGCACTCGGCTCCTTCTGCTTCCGGGCGAAGTGCTGCACGTTGAGCGCCAGCCGTGCGGTTACGCGCTCGATCAGTCCGGCCAACTGGTCCGCGTCGATATAGCGAGAGCCGTTCTGAGAGACGCTGTCGAGGACTTGAAGGTAAGCTGTAGCCGCCGCCTCATACCCGGTAACGAGACGCGCGATATCCGCGATGTCACGATTATAGGCTTCGTCGAAGTAATCGCCGATGCGCTTGGCAAGGTCAGCTTCGACTTCCTGCTGGCAGAATGGGCATCGCGGCTTGCTCTGCGCGAAGTAGTCGATGCCCTGCTTCACCCAATCGCTGTTACCAAGTCGATCAATCAGAGCGCTAATATCGACATCGCCTTGCCCCACGACCTTCTTTGCGAGGATCGGCAACGCTTCCAACCGTGCTAGCTCAGAATTGTCGGGCACCTGGATCACGCTCTCGCGCGTCAGACCCTTTTCAAAGATGACGGCTGCACGTTTTTTCAAGTCATCGAGCGAATGAACTGCAGCTTGGTTGGAAGCCCACTGGATTAGGATTTTATCGCAGAAGTTTGCTTTGGAGGAGCGTACGCCTGTGAAGGCGGACTGAAAATCTGCATCGTGACGGTTCTTGAGCTTCCAACATTCGTTCTGGATATTCTCGCGCAGGGCAGCACGTTCACCCAGCTTGCCAGAAGCGCTATCTTTTCCGTTCAATACGATGTTGCGCGCACTGATGTCGCGTTCGATGTCCTCAACGTCCTTCCGTGCCTGTTCGATCTGGCCCAACACCGCAGCGTCGTGCTCGCCTAGCGTGAAGATGCCGGGGAGGCTGGACCGGAAATTTCGCTCCACGAAATCGGCGTTGTAAACTAAGCACTCAAGAGGCCGTTGATTGGCCCAACGTATCGCGCAGGCGGGGTGATCGGCCGGAGCGGCGATTGCGCGTGAGATGCTGGTTTTGCCCGAACCGTTCGCGCCATAGATGAAATTGATCTTTCGGAGCCCGGTAAGATTCTGGCCTTCCGCGCTGTAGCTAGCGCATCCCGCGATCTTCAGTTCTTCAATCAACGCTACCTCCTCTTCGCCACGTCAATGCTTTGCTTTGGCGATTGTCATAAGATGACTTTCACGATCTATCGATTTGAAACGTTAAATAACGTTGCACAAGCAACGACTACTTGACCAGTTTTGCGCTTCGATTCCTGCTATTCCGCTAGCGGCCACCTCACCCGTTCCTCATCGCTGCCCGCTGTCTTTCAGAGCGTCCGGTGTTCGTTTGAAGGCTGTCTTGTCCACATTGCCTAAGAATGGCGGCGATGTTCCAAGCTAAGCCTATCACGCTTCGCTTAGAAATGTCCGATTTCGGGTAACCGCCATCGCCACTTTGACGTCTGAGAAGAGGGCGAAAGCAGAAGGTATTCTGTTTTTTTCACAACGATAAGTTGGTTCCTAAACAGCACTTTGTATCACGTGGGTTTTGTTGTGAAATAAAGGAAGAGACATTTGAGCCCTCATCCAAGAAGGGGGAGATTGAAGGCGAGATACTGAATTGCTTCGACCGTTCTCTTCAGGTTCTGCATCTCGATGCCGCTTAGATATGTCGTGGCCCCCTGGCTTTTATGGCTGGCCTCATGCCCCAGCAACGCATCAATCTAAAGCTCCCGGATATCGCTGTTCTGGTTTCGTAAAAGCGTCGAGACAGTATGCCGGAACCCGTGAAACGTGACCGCTGGGGGAAGCTCCATCATTGTTTTGTAGCGTGAAAACGCCCGACTGAAGTCAGCACCACGATTGCCATCCTGAGAATTCTTCAGGTTAGAGAAAAGATACTTCTCGCCCTTCTTCTGGAAATTCAGAATGCCCCAGTCGAGGAGGGCGGAGTGGATAGGAACGAGACGTTCTCCAGCTTCTGTTTTTGGCGACCAATTATCTTTAGGATGAGCACAAATGCGGAAGCATGGAACGCCGTCTATGGTCTGAATGTCTTCATTGCGCAGATTGCAAATTTCTCCCAAGCGCATCCCGCTATAAGCGGCAACCATCGTGATGCCTTTGAAGGTATCAGCGGGAATACTGCACACCGGCCATGGCGTTTGCAGAAGTTTACTCATCTCCTCTGCTGTCCAGGCACGACGCGAGTTCTTCTTGGTCAGATTGAAGTCCCAATTTCCCCAAGGGTTTTTCTCAACCATGTCTCTTCGAAGTAGGTCGTTCCACAAAGAAGAGAGGCGCATGAAGTGGTTCTTCACAGTCTTTGCGCTCAGCGTCGATATATCGTGAGATGCGGCTCTTTCGATTTCGTTTTGTAGGGAGAGGTTTTTGGTTTTGCCGTGCGAGGCAGGCAGCGAGAATAAGACATCTCTGAAATCACCGGCGACTTTGCCATCAATCTCGCGAATGGACTTGTCACCAAAAGCCTCGATGAAAAGCGCTACGGTTCGGCTGGTGTCTCTCTGAGTTTCGAGGCTCTTGACAGGCTTGCTGTTCAAAAAGCGATTGAGAGCCTCAGTGAGCAAAATGGCGGGCCGTGTCTTCGGTGTTGCGGTGACCTTTTTGGGCTTTGTCTCAGTTTCAGCAGTTGCAGGAGCTGATGTCTCGGTTGCAGCACTCCGACTGTCGAGAGCCTTGGTGAATGTGCTCAGAAGGGTGTCATGAAGACGCTTAATTTCATTCTCGAGAACTTTTTTCTCAGCGGAATTGATATTGGCTGCTTCGATGAGCTTGCGGGTCATTGCCGTCATATGATTTTGGCTGTCGAGCGCGACGGCAATGACTTTTTCGATACCTGCGCTTAAAGCCCGTACGTCGTGAGCGTGTTGCATCACGCTTTTGTAGTATTTGATTTGTCCGGCCATTTCAGCAGATGAGACGTCATTCTTGCGAATGGTCTCCTGTGTTGCCAACATGTTTTGGTATTTTTCCAGCAGGGCCCGATAGACGTCGTCTTTGGTTTCAAAGCCGTGTTTCTTCATGAAATCGGCACTCTCGTTCGGAGAGGGCATGGAGGTTTCAGAAAGCGGTTTGGAACGACTCACGCTGCGAAGTCCTCTGAACACATCACTCGTCTGCGCATGCAGCTCTGCTGCGCGACGTTTGGCTTCAACTTTGCCTGCTGTTCCCAGCGAGATCCAGATCTCACTTTTTCCGAGAATCGGACGGAGCGCCTGAGGCACCACACGGCGGAAGTGGAATCGTGAACCAACTTGCTTGAGCACGAAGCTTCTCCAGATTTTGGAGAAGAGCTTTGGAGAACCAACCCGCAGATTGCGGGTCATATCCTCACATTTCCAATGAAATCAAAGAGTTATGTGGTGCGAGCTGCGGGACTCGAACCCGCACGCCCTTGCGGACTCGAGATTTTAAGTCTCGTGCGTCTACCATTCCGCCAAGCTCGCACACCCCTCATGCTGCGCGCAGCAGAGCGGTACCATTTTCTCTCAACCAGAGTTCCGCTGCAAGACGTCCTGTGCGGCCCTGTGGAATAAAACTGTCGACTAAGGCCCAGAAAGCAGGGCTGTGGTTGAAGTGTTTTAAATGGGCCAGTTCGTGGATGACCACATAATCGCGGATCTCCGGAGGAGCCATCAGCAATCGCCAGCTGAGCATGATGCGTCCCTGGCGTGTGCAACTGCCCCATCGGGTGCGGACATCACGTAGGTCGAGACGGGCAGGTTGCAGATTCATTTTCGTTGAATGGGTTTGGAGGGTCTGTGTTAGGCGTTCTTTTGCTATGGCCTGAAGAAAATCGCGGACGCGTCGTTCCGTGTGTGAGGCTTCTCCACTGACATGCAGTCCTTCTGCATCCAGCCAGCACCCGCGCCGGGCCATCGGTTCATGTAGGATAGGGATGTTTCTTCCTTCGATCATGACCTTTGAGCCGTCAGCGAGCGGCTGCTTTTCTGGCAAAGCGGCTAAAGCGCTGGTAATCCACTCCGTCTGCTGGTGGACGAACGCCAGTGCCCTGCCCCGGTCCATGCGCTCCGGAACCGTGATGATGACCTCGCCCCGGACGGGTTCGATCCGCAGCGTAATGCGCCTAGCCCGTGTCGAACGTTTCCAGATGAGTGGAACGGTCGGGGGGAGCATGGTCTCAGCCCTTGCGTTTCAGCACATGACAGAGCGGAGAGCGGTCTGGCCATTCCCCGGGCCAGTCTTCCAGATGGTCTTCCAGCGGTCCGGCGCGACGCTCGCTGATGCATCGGTCCTGGACCGAGGCACCAGAACTGTGAACGCCCTGTTCATGGCCCGTTCGCAGAGGATGCCAGTTCGGAAGGTCAAATCCGTCGCGTAGAAGACGATAGGAACAGCTGGGGGGTAGCCAGTCAATTTCGGCCAGAAGCTTCGGCGTGAGGGTCACGCAGTCGGGGACCTTGCGTTGGCGGTCGGCGTAGTCGGTACAACGGCAGGTGTGTGTGTCCAGCAGGCGACAGGCGACGTTTGTGTAAATGACCTCTTCAGTGTCTTCGTCGCGCAGCTTGTTGAGACAGCAGCGACCGCAGCCATCACACAGCGACTCCCACTGTTCGGAAGACATCTGGTCCAGAGAAAGGGTTTGCCAGAAAGGTACGGTGGGAGAAGTCATGGGTGGTCCAACAGGGCGCAGGCGGCGCAGAAAACAACCGCGAGCAGAATGGAAAGAAAAGCGGATGGTAGAAGGAGCGGAAACCAGATCAGGCGCAGACGTGTCGGTAGGTCGGCACCCAGTCCGACGGCGGCACGTGTTGTGCCTGGCGGCAGGGTCAGCAGGGTCGCCCCAGTTGGAAAGACGACTGCTGGCGCAATGAGCATGCCTTCCAGCCAGCCCAGATCGGAATGAATGTTGGCCAGCGCAAGGGCCAGTCCGGGGGCGGGCAAGAGCAGCAGCACTCCGAGACGTCGCACGACCGGAGCGGGCAGCGCACGCATGAGCAGCGCGATCACGGCGCAGGTCCCGAGAAGTCCTGTCAGGATTGCGGGCAGGTTGAGCCGTAATGCGAGCGATATCATGGTATTTGTGGGGCGAAACGTGTTTCGAACTGCTGTTCGAGCGCTTCACCATGCTGGGACCAGAACGTGTCGCTGACAGTCAGGAACGTTGGCGTGTTTCCCGGCGGAACCGGTCCGGGCATATCTTCCAGGTGGGGAGAATGCATTTTGAGCTGGGCGAGTGTCCGGTGGGCACTGTCTTCTGGAACATTCGAGGGAATGGTCCAGAAGAGCGGCGTCCGCAGCACGTTTTGAGTGCCGGCAACGAAAAGCGAGCTCGCAGCCCCGGCCTGCACCCGGGAACTGACGCTGGTCACTTCCGTACTTGGTGCGCTTAGCATGAGGGCGCTGCTCTGTTCCATGATGCGTGCGGCATCGGCAGGCGTCGTCCACCACACGATATAAGGGCGAAGCAGGTCCAGCTTGCGGAGGGCGCGATCCACACCGGACTGTGTCGAAAGGGTAGGATAGATGTCCTGCGGTGCGACACCATCGGCCAGCAGGGCGATTTCCAGTGTTGTCCTGGCACCGAAATGCAGGCCCCGCCGCCCCGGATGGCGCGCCACGTCCCAGAAATCCTGCCAGCCTGGAACTACTGCTATCCGTGAGCGGTCCCAGGTCAGGGCAAGGTCGCTGACGCCGCCCGGAATGCCGCAGGTGGAGCTGTCGTCCAGTGTGTGGACCCATCCACCCGCGCAGGCCTGCGTCAGCTGCGTTCCCGTGACGAGAATGGCCATCCATGCAGGTTTTGCGGCATGAGAGCCGATCTGGAGCGTTGTCGTCTGACCGTCCCATTCCACCAGACGCAGTGTGTTGTCACTGGAGGTGAGGGCATGCGCTGCGATCGTGCCTTCTGGAACGCCGAAGCCGGGTTCGGGGATAACGGGCGTAGCAGCGTGATGACGGACAGTTCTGCGACGATGCCTGGAGTGTTCATGTCCATGTGCAGAAGCGGACCCCGGCATGAAGACGGAGGTGATGCCGTGTCCGACAGACATGAAAAACGACTCGATGTCGGTGGCATCATGTGACGAGCGTGCGGATGCAGCCTGAGCAGCTGGCTTCAGGAACGACACAAGTAGCACGGCACAGAGACACAGTTGGCGAGGGCCACTCTTGCGGGGGACCCGACCGGATGTCTTGAAGACATGTCGCAAGGGGAAGACGGATCGGGTCAGAACAGAAAGATCCTTGGAAGACGGGGTTTTCTGAAAAGGGAACGGTTTACGGTCGTCCGGACAGGACGGGCACACTTTAATACATCCCGGTACCGGGCGGAAAGGCTGTCGCATGGGCAGCGGGCCAGGCGAGCTGTACGGCGGTTCCCGGTACAGGGATTTTCTGGGCCTGAAGTGGCGGGCGGCGCAGCTCGATTTCCGTTCCTTCGGCGCAGCGGACCCGCATGCGGATATGATTCCCGAGATGGGTGCTGTCGGTCAGAATGCCGCGGACGGGCGCCTCCCCCTCTTCGTCCATGCCCAGGCCCTGGGCTCCGAAAAAGGGTGAAATCCGGTCGGGCCGGACACAGACAAGACATTCCTGTCCTTCAGTCAGATTTTCGGCAGCCACCGCGTCCACGATACCGCCACAGGCCAGATGAACACGGGCCACATCGTCGTCAATATCCAGAACCTGACCTGGCAGGGTGTTGGTCTCGCCAAAGAGAATCGCAACCTCAACGCAGTCCGGACGGTCATAAAGACGGGCGGCATCTGCACATTGCAAAAGCCGGTTGTCATGAAAGACGGCAATTTTCCCCCCGCCGCGCAGGGCATCCTCGCGGCGCGATACACTCTGGATCACGCTCAGATTCAGGGCGCGGGAGAGGGTGCCCAGTAGGATCGGGATGCGGCGTGCGGCATGGGGATCGAGCGTATGAAGCGGATCATCCAGAAGCAGTACGTCCGGAGACGTAACAAGGGCGCGGGCCAGCCTGGCACGCAGGGACTGTTCGGGGCTCAGCTCCGCAGGGCGTAGGCCGGCGATGCCGTCCAGTCCCAGAAGAGAGATCATGCGGCCTGCGGCGGCACGCGCTTCGGTTCTGTTCTGTCGACTGGCGCGCAGTCCGAAGGCGATGTTGTCGCGCAGGTCTAGATGAGGGAAAAGTGGATCCCGTGGGCTGACAATCCGCATCCGGCGCTCTGCCGGAGCGCGGGAAGTGACATCATTACCGCTGACCGTAATGATCCCTCCCAGTTGAGGCAGAAAACCGGCCAGAACATCCAGTAGACGCGACAGGGCCGCAGGTTGGTTGCCAAAGAAGGTCAGTGTCGTGCCTGGCTGGAGCGACAGGTCGACCGGTGGCGCATCAATGGCTGCGCGCAGGCCTGCTACTTCCAGCACCGGCTTGGGGCGGGGCTGGCGGGCGCTCCTCTGCTTGGGAGCCATGCGGGAAACGCCTGACAGGCCTGACATGCAACCTCTGGGAGAATGGATCGTTATAGGCGAAACAAAATCAGGCCAGGATATATCTGACCGGATATTCAAGAAGGGGTTTGAACATGAGCCGTAAAAGCGTCAAGGATAACATTGAAGTGGCAACCGAGACCACGCAGGCTCAGATCGACGGTCTGCGGCACCAGTTGCAGGAACTGCTGAACAACCGCATCAACCCCGCTCTGCTCGACGCAGCGGACCGCACGGACCATGCCGTTGCAAATGCCCGTAAAATCACGGATCATGAAATCGAAAATGTTTCGACGCGTGTGCGGGCGCGTCCGATTGCAGCCGTTTTGATTTCGGCTGTTGTCGGTTTCCTTGCCGGCCGTTTCTCCAAGTAACAGCCCGGTTCTTTCCAGGCAGGGGACGGGCGGCATCTCGTCCGGCCCCGTCCTGAAGAAGAGGCAAGCGACTTTCCATGAAGCCTATCGAACTCGGACAGGATGTCCTTTCAGCCCAGGGGCAGATCCTTTCCCGCTCTGCAATGCGAATCGGCCGCAGGGTGGCCTGTGGTATTGTTGCTGCAGTTTTCCTGTTCTTTACGGCGATCTCTTTTCACGGGTTTCTTTGGGCGTTTTTCATTGATGTCGCCGGTTTGAGCTATGTGAAATCAGCCCTGTGTGTGATCGGCGTTGATCTTCTGTTCGTCGTGATTTTTGGACTTCTGGCAGCCCGCTCGATACCGGATCCGGTCGAGATTGAGGCGCGTATCCGCCGTGACCGCAAGTTGGTCGAGTTCAAGCAGTCTCTAGCTATGGCGGCGCTGACGGGGTTGGTCTTCGGACCAGCCGGCCGTTTCACGATTGCCCGTCTGTTTGCCATTGTGCGGAATTTGTTCGGTCTCAGAAAATAAGCCATTTTATTGCGGATATTGGTCAAAGCCATATAGTCAGTCTCCGTGTAATGGCGTAAGCACTTCGCCAGCTACCGACTCTTCTCTTATTTGAAGGGAGTTGATGTTGCTGAGCGAGGAGCGTTGTGTACGAATTGTCTTACAGTCAGGCGGGTGACGGTCTGGTGGTTGACGGTGGGGTCGGTACCTGATGCTGGCTGAAGTTAACCTGTTTGGCGTTTTTGTTGCACCGCTTTCCATTTACGCCGTAGCGGCGGTCTTTGTGACGTTACTGCTTCGAAGCATCCTGTGGCGCACTGGTGCGCTCGGATGGTTCTGGCACGTCGCTCTCTTTGAAATAGCGCTTTATGTCTGTGTTCTCTGTCTGCTCATCCTTTACGTCTAGGGAGGGTCAGCGATGAACTGGACCCGTAGTGTGATCCGTGTCCTGCTGACCCTGATCGTCCTGGCGCTGGCCATCGGCCTGGGGCGGACGATGTGGGACATCTATGTCCTCGCTCCCTGGACCCGTGACGGCCGCGTGCGTGTTTACGTCGTGGATGCCGCGCCTGAAGTTTCGGGTACGGTTGTGGCCGTGCCGGTCGTGGACAACCAGTTCGTCCACAAGGGCGATCCGCTTTTCGTGCTTGATCCGGTACGCTTCCGCCTCGACATCGACGCCGCCCGCGCCCGGGTGGCGGGTGCCGAGGAAGACCTGAAGCTCCGCACGTCCGACGCCAAACGTCGCATGGGGCTGGGTGGCATCGTCTCGGCGGAAGAGCAGGAAGACTTCAACTCCAATGTTGAAACCCAGCGCGCCAAGGTCAACGCGGCCAAGGCCGAACTGAACACCGCGCTGCTGAACCTCCAGCGCTCGACGGTTTATTCACCGGTGGATGGCTACATCACCAACCTCAACCTGCGGGTGGGTGACTATGCCCATGCCGGTGTGTCGGGGCTGGCGGTGATCGATGCGCACAGCTTCTGGATCAACGGCTATTTCGAAGAAACCAAGATGCACGGCGTGCGTGTGGGTGATGAGGCCCGGATCAAGCTGATGGGCTACAAACAGATCCTTATGGCGCATGTCGTCAGCATCGGCCGCGGCATCAATGACCAGAACGGCGTGTCCGACAAGCTGGGCCTGCCGGACGTCAACCCGATCTTCACCTGGGTGCGCCTGGCGCAGCGTATTCCGGTGCGTCTGGAGTTCGATAACGTGCCGCCGGACATTACGCTGGCGGCTGGCATGACGGCCACCGTGACGATCGGGCGTGAGACGCCGGGTGCGCGCGGACGTCTGACCACCTGGCTGCAGAACCACCTCTGACATGTCACGCATCCCCCTTTCCCGATCGCTCGCGCGGCCTTTCACCCGGGCCGTAGCCCTTCGCAGCGTGGCTCTGGCCCTGAGCACCTGCCTGTCACTGACGGCGTGCACGGTGGGGCCGAACTTCAAGCCGGACCGGATCAAGGTGCCCGATGCCTTTGTCGAGCAGCCTCATCCTGCCACCGCCGATGCGCTGGCGCAGTCGGCTGCCGACATGAAGGACTGGTGGTCGCAGTTCCACGACCCCATGCTCAACGAACTGGTGGAGCAGGCGATCAGGGGCAATTACGACCTGCAGATCGCATCGCAGCACATCGTCGCCGAGCGCGCTGTTCGCCGTCAGGCCCAGTCGGCCTGGTATCCTCAGTTGGATGCGGCAATGGGTGGTGGCGATGATCGCTATTCCGTCAACGTGGACAACTGGCCGCTGCGGCCGGGCAATCCGGCCAACCGCCCGGACGCTTCGGTTCTGACCTATGGCGCGCGGGCGAGCTGGGAAGTCGATCTGTTCGGGCATATTTCCCGGCAGGTGGAAGAGCGCAAGCGGATCGTCGAGGAATCGATCGAGAACCGTCGCGCGGTCCTCCTCGCGCTGCTGGCCGAGATGGCGACGGATTACGTGACACTACGCTCCGTGCAGGAACGTCTGGGCGTCACCGAGCGCGCCATCGACGTAGCCGTACGCTCGCGCGAGCTCACCGAAAAACTCTACACGCATGGTCTGGGTAACACGCTGGCCGTGGCGCAGGCCCAGACTGAAGAACATCTCGAACGCGCCCGTCTGGCCCCGTTGCATGAGCAGGAAGAGCGGCTGATGCACGCCATCGCCATTCTCGTCGGCGACATGCCGGGGCAGCTTGAGGAAGAGCTGGAAAAGCGCCGTCCGATCCCCGATCTGCCGCGCTTCCCCGACAGCCTGCCCTCGATCGTGCTCGCCAACCGGCCCGACATCCGCGTGGCCGAGGCCGAATACGCCGCCGATACGGCGCGCGTGGGCATTGCGGTGTCGAACCTCTATCCGAAATTCATGATCCCGCTGACCTTCAACCCGAACGCGTCGGCCGCCTATCAGGCGTTTCAGGCGGGTGGCATGGCGTGGAGCTTCATGATGATGGCAACGCTGCCAGTCATTCATGGCGGCCGCTACACCGCCGCCATTGCGCAGGCCCGCGCCGAGGCCGAGGGCAGCCGTCTGAACTATCGCAAGACGGTTCTCAAGGCGTTTGCGGATGTCGAGGACGCGATGGGCGACTGGCGACATAATGCCGAGCTGGTCGAAGAACTGAACCAGGCCTCCGTCGATGCTGGTCTGGCCCGCGACCGCGCCCAGAAGCTGTTTAAGGCCGGTCTGACCGGATACCTGAACGTACTGACGACCGAACAGACCGCCCTGTCCGCACAGGATCAGGCCGTCGTCGGTCGTCTCGCCCGCGTCCGCAACGCAGTCGCGCTATACATCGCACTCGGCGCCGGATGGCAGGGCAAAGCCCTCACCGACACAAGACTCCCCGTCGAAGTCAAACAGCAAAACGCCTTCGTCAGAGCATTCACCAGATAACCTAGGCTCAGGCCCCATTGATTTGATTACGAAAATCTGATTCAGGCTCTGCGAGGAGGCTGAAGATGAGCGATCTGTTTTGGCTGACGAACGAACAGATGGATCGTCTGCGGCCCTTTTTTCCAAAGAGCCACGGCAGACCCCGCGTTGATGACCGTCGCGTGTTGAGCGGCATCATTTTCGTAAACCGTAATGGCTTGCGCTGGCGGGATGCGCCTCGGAAATACGGTCCATATAAGACGTTGTACAACCGCTGGAAGCGCTGGGGTTCCATAGGAATCTTCGCCCGGCTGACGGACGGTCTGGCTGCCGGAAAGGCAGAGCCCCAGACCATCATGGTTGATGCGACCTATCTCAAGGCACACCGTACGGCTTCGAGCCTGCGGTTAAAAAAGGGGATCCAGGCCGCCTAATCGGACGGACAAAAGGTGGCATGAATACGAAGCTGCATGCGATCACCAATCAGAATAGACGACCGTTGAGCTTTTTTATGATTGCGGGGCAGATCAGTGGATTATACCGGTGCTGCTGCTCTGCTGGACAGCCTTCCTATGGCACACAGTGGATGCTGGCGGACCGGGGTTATGATGCTGACTGGTTTCGGGATGCCCTGGAGGAAAAAGGGATCAGGCCCTGCATTCCAGGACGGAGATCCCGCGGCAAGCCAGCCAAATACGACAAGCGAAAATATAAGTGTCGCAACACGCTACGACAGATGTCCGAATGTCTTCTTCTCAGCCATCTGCCTCGCTGCAACCGTCATGTTCTGGCTATGAGTCCTGAGCCTAAAAGCGCGGGGGTACCTGAACGGGAGACACAGAATGAAGCCGGTAGTGTTTCGTTTCCTTTCCTTTTGTACCTGTTATCCCTTGGTGGATTGTCGTCTTATGCCCTTGCGGCTGAGAGTGCTGTCATTGAAGCGCCTGGGCCTCTGGGACCGCTGGAAGGGACCCTGGTAAATGCTGGGGCTAATACGCCCGTCGTTCTGATGATTTCGGGCTCTGGACCGACGGACCGGGATGGAAACTCGGCTCTCGGGCCAAAGCCTGCGACGCTGCGGCAGATTGCAGATGGGCTGGCGAAACGCGGTATTTCTTCCGTCCGGATCGACAAGCACGGCATGTTCAGCAGTAAACAGGCCGTAGCGGATGGTAATCACGTTACGATTGCTGACTATGCCACCGATGTACGGAACTGGATTACCGTCATCCGGCATAAGTCTGGTGTACGCTATGTCTGGCTCGCAGGACATAGCGAGGGTGGGCTTGTCGCCTTGGCTTCTGCGCAGGGGGGCGCCGATATTTGCGGGCTGATCCTTCTGGCCGCTGCCGGTCGACCTCTGGGTGAAGTGCTGCGTAGCCAGCTTCATGCCATGCCTGCAGCGCAGACAGTGCTACCGCAGATCGACGGGGCGATTGATGCCCTTGCAGCCGGGCGTCATGTGAATGTCCAGACGCTGCACCCGGGACTGCGTCAGCTGTTTCATCCAGCCGTTCAGGACTACATGATCGATCTTTTCCGTCATGATCCTGTCGTTCTACTCAGGGCTTATCGTGGGCCGTTTCTGATCATGCAGGTGACGGCGGATCGTCAGGTTAGCGCAATTGAAGACCTGCCACTGCTGAAGGCGGCTGATCCGAAAGCGCAGGTTGTTCTACTGCCGAATGTAATCCATACGCTGGCGGATCTTGGTGTTGCTCCGGCGGCGGATGGATCACTTCCGCTGGATGGTGCAGTAGTGTCTGATATTGCAGAGTTTGTTCTGAAACATTGACCCCAGTTTCGTGCGATCACACATTTGGGGATAACGGAGGATCAGAAATGGCAGACGATGGACATCCCGCAGAGGATTATCTTCGCCCAAAGCTGCAGGCCCTGATCTCAGACGGTGTGCGGGCCGGATTCCCGCAGGATGAAGTCATTGCGGTCCTGATTTCCCTGCTGGATGAGGGACCTGAAGAAGACGGGGAGATGACATGAGCGACCCATATTCGGTATTGGGCGTTTCGAAAACGGCGACGGACAAGGAAATCCGCAGCGCGTATCGGAAACTGGCCAAGCAGTACCATCCGGATCACAATCCGGACGACAAGAAGGCCGAGGAACGTTTCAAGGCGGTCGGGCAGGCTTATAATATTATCGGCGACAAGGAAAAGCGCGCGCGTTTTGATCGCGGTGAGATTGATGCCGACGGTCAGGAACGGGGACCGTTCGGTGCTGGCTTTGGCGGTGGTGGATATGGCCCGGGCGGTCCGCGTGGGGGCGCACAGGGCTTCCAGGGCGGTTTCAGTCAGGAAGATCTGGGTTCTTTCTTTTCGGACATGTTTGGTGGCGGCTTTAGTGGCGATTTCCAGCCGGGCGGCTCGGCCGGTCGTCGTGCGTCCAAGGGTTCCGACCGCCGCTATGCTGTGACGATTTCGTTCCAGCAGGCTGTTCTGGGGACGTCCCTGGATCTGACACTGGGCGAAGGCGGGCATACCGAGGTCCGTATTCCACCAGGGGTGGAAGATGGCCAGACCCTGCGCGTGCGCGGCAAGGGCGCTCCTGGTCGTCCGGGAATGGACGGGCAGCCGGGTGTTTCGGGTGACGCGCTTCTGACGATTACGGTCACGCCTGACAGCCGGTATGTCCGTGAGGGGCGTAACCTGCGGATCACGCAGAACCTCGATCTGAAGACGGCTATTCTGGGCGGCAAGATCGCCGTTCCGACGCCCAAGGGTGATGTTTCGGTCAAGATTCCGAAGCATTCTGACAGCGGTAAGGTCTTGCGTCTGTCCGGGCGGGGGGTCGCAGGCGATAAAAAGCATCCGGCTGGTGATCTGCTGGTGACGTTGCAGGTTCATATCGGTACTGTGTCTCCCGAGCTGGAGGCCTTCTTCAGCCAGCAGGAAAGCTGAAGAGATGGGGATGGTGCGTCGCGTCCGGTCGAGGCTGCCGGAATGGCCGTGGAGTGATATCGTCGGCGGTATTGTGGCGCTGATCTTCGTGATGGTTCTGGGCATTATCAGTACGCACGCACTGATCCTCGCCGGAGAGTGGCATTTGCCCTAAGGTGCGGCCCGTCTTCTGGTTTCTGACGGGTTCTGCATGACTGCTTCTTCTCTTCCTTCCGCCCCCGGGATGCGCCGTAGGGCGTTCACTGTCGTTCTGGCCATCGAACTGTGGGAGCGGTTCGGATATTACGGTATGCAGGCCGTTCTCACGCTGTTCATGGTCGTGCATCTCCGAATGGGTGATGCAGCAGCCAACCTCATGATGGGCGCCTTCGGGGCGCTCACTTATATTACGCCTTTAGTTGGCGGTGTCATTGGAGACCGCGTACTGGGAGCGCGGCGAACCGTCGTCATGGGCGCGCTCCTGCTGACAGGCGGCTATGCGGTTCTGGCCGCAGCATTGCAGTCCCATATTTTGCTTCTGGTGGCGATGGCTCTCATTTCCACGGGAAACGGGCTGTTCAAACCCAATGCCGGAAATCTGGTGCGCCGGATCTATAAGAACGATGACGCGGCGCTCGATGCCGCTTTCACGCTCTATTATATGTCCGTCAATGTCGGTTCGACGGTTTCCATGCTGCTGACGCCATGGTTGCAGATCCATTATGGCGCGCCTTCTGCGTTTGCCGCATGCGCGGTCGGGCTTGGGGTCGGATTGCTATATTATGTGCTGCGCTCCAGCTGGCTTGATGCCACCACGCCCGCTTCTGAAAAACAGCCTGTGCCACTGCGCAGGTTTGGACTGGTCGGGGCTGGTCTCGTCATTATGACCGTTTTCAACGCATGGATTCTGGGGAGCGATACTCTGGCACGGCTTTGCGTAACGGCAGCAGGGGCAATTCTCGCGGCGATCTGGGTAGCGCTGTATGTGCGGGCGCCGAAAGCCGAACGTCCGGGATTGCGGCTGACCTATATGCTGTGCCTGCAGGGGACGATCTATCTTGTTTTCTACCAGCAGATGATGACGTCCCTGACACTTTTTGCCCTTCGTGGCGTCTCTGGAGATTACCGTATTGGCGGCGTGACGCTGTTTCATATGTCGGCAGGGCAGTTTCAGGTTCTCAATTCTCTCTGGATTATGGCTCTCAGTCCGGCGCTGGCCTTTCTCTACAACCGGATGGGACAACAGCAGAAACAGACGTCCCATGCCCGCAAGATGATCCTTGGCTATGCCATGGTCGCCTTGGGGTTTGGCGTGTGGTGGGCTGCTGCTGCCCATGCGGACGGGCTGGTGTCGCCTTGGGTGATGGTAGTGGGATATGGCTTTCTGTCCTTGGGTGAACTGCTGACAATTGGTCTGGGATTGGCCGTTGTGGCCTGTTATTCGCCCGCCCGGTTGAGTGGCTTTATGATGGGCGCGCTCTATCTGCTGTGGGGCATTGCCATGTATGTGGGCAGCCTTATCGCCAATCAGGCTGCGCTGTCTCCGGAAGCCATCGCAGGCGGCGGTGGGGCGTCTCTTTATGCCGGGCTTTTCCGCACCTTGTGTGAAATCGCTGCTGCTCTGGTCGTTTTGCTGCTCTGCCTTGAGCCTCTGACGCGCCGCTGGGATCGGGAACACGCAACTGTGATCGGCGGGTAAGTCTTGAAAACTGTAGCGTTAAACTTTTTGTAATCCGGGAGAAATCTCCGGATAAAAATTTTGCGTTCTGCTTTGGGACTGTATTGCGAAAGGCATGTTCCGAAAACAGAGCTCTTCCCCACTCTATTCTGGACCGTTTCCGGACTGTATGACGGTGCCCAGCAACAGCCTCGGGTGCTGTCGGCTGTAATGGTGTCACAGGGAGACAGTTTGGAATATGGGGACGTTCGGGCAGGATTGTATGAAAGCGCTGTTGACGGCCTGTGCCATGACAGCGGTGCTTCCTGGCATTACTGCCACTGGCTATGCACAGACGGCATCAGCTGGGGTTGTAGACGGCCGTCAGAAAGCTGCTACCAGAGCCAGTACAGCAACCATGGGCACCCCGCAGATCCGGACGAAATCCATTTCTCCGGTCCCGCCTCTGCTCAAACCGGTTCCGACAAAGACAGGCGCCGAGGCCGTAGCGAAAACGTCCGATACAACGGAAAGCCGTTTCTTCCCGGCATCGTTCCATGACTGGCTGACCCAGAGCACCATGACCGGTGACTGGGGGGGCTGGCGCACTTGGCTGGCTGACAAGGGCATCAATATCGGTGGACATTATCTTGAGGACAGCGCCGGCAATCCGATGGGCGGCAAGACCAAGGCCGTGCGTTATGCGGATGAGTTCGGCATCAATGTCGATTTCAACCTTAAGAAGCTGACCGGGCGGAATCTGGGTATGTTTCATACGGTGATCACGGCGCGTCAGGGTCTGGGCCTTGGCGCGACGCTTCCGACGCTGGATAGTCCGCAGCAGATTTTCGGTTCGGGTGAGACGGTGCGTCTGACTCGTCTGTCCTGGGAAATGCCCTGGAACCGCTATGTCTCGACCGAGGTCGGTGAGATCAATACCGAGAACGATTTTGAGCAGTCGTCCATGTACTGGGGTATGAGCCAGTATTGCCAGTTCGAATCCAACGCGATCTGCGGCATGCCGCAGTCCATTGCGATGAACTCGGGCTATGGCTGGTACCCGACGGCTCATCCGGGCGCATGGGTGAAGTTCTACCCGGCTGGGAATAATCATTATCTGGTACAGTTCGGCGCGTATTCGATCGATCCGACGATCTCGAATACGCACAACGCTTGGAAACTGAACCTGCATGATGCCATCGGCACGTACATTCCGTTTCAGCTCGGCTGGCATCAGGGTGGCAAGGACGACTACAGTGGCCCGCTCCAGACCAACGTCAAGATCGGCGGTTACTGGGATACGTCTGAAGTCAGCGATGTCTATTCCAAACTCAGCATGTTCTCCGTTCCAGCCGAGTATTTACTGTCCGCCCCGACACAGAAGGTCCGTGGGCGATTCGGTGGCTGGTTCCAGTTCGACCGGATGCTGGAGCGTGATGCGGCTGATCCGAATCGTGGCACGACGCTGTTTACATCTTTTACATGGGGCGATCCACGCACGTCCGTTGCACCGTATTTCATCACCTGGGGTGTGACCCGCAAGGGCACGTTCCGCAATCGCCCGAACGATACGATCAGTCTGGGCATGAAGATGCTCTGGGTGAATCCGAAGCTGACGACCTGGGCGCGCCAGATGCAGGCCTCCGGCGCACAGGGTATCAACAAGCCCTCCGGTGAGCATGCGATCGAACTGAACTACGGCTGGCGTCCGACGCCCTGGCTCGTGGTCCGGCCAGGTGCGCAGTATATCTGGAGCGCCGGCGGTACGAACCGCTACAAGAACCCGCTGCTTCTGGATTTCGAGACGGGTATTACGTTCTGATCTTTACCGATCGGAGGACTGGACATGAAAAACGCGCCGCTCCCGGAAGGGAGGGCGCGTTTTTCGTTTTCGGCGGTATGAGACGGGTTACAAATCCGTCGTGAAGGAGAACTTGAAGGTGCGGGGCATGCCCTGCATCAGGTAGCCGTTGAAAGCCGAGGACCAGTAGCGCGTATTGGCCAGGTTATCGACGCCGAAGCGCAGGGTGACCGGTGTGTGATGCGTTACGAAAGTATAGCGTCCCGCCAGATCGAAGCGTGTCCAGACCGGGATGTGTAGCGTATTGGCCGTGTTGACCCACTGCTTGCCGGTGTTGACCACACGGCCCACGACCGTAGCGCCCTTGAGGAATGGTAGATCGTATTCGAGATTGCCGTTGATCGTGTAGTTCGGCACGCCGATAGCCGTGTTACCGTCCTGCAGGCCACCTGCCGTATGGCGTAGATCCGCCTGAATCACCGTGCCGCCGCCATTGAAGCGTAGTCCAGGCATGATTTCTCCATTCAGCGTCAGTTCGATACCGCGATTGCGTTGCAGACTGTCTTCGCGAAAAGCGAATTCACCCGTATTGCCGACCGCCACGGAATAGGCATTGGGCTGTGAAATTTCATAGACGGCAAGCGCGGCGCTGAAACGGCCCGTGTCGTATTTCGCGCCGACTTCATACTGAGTGGATTTGTAGGGCGGGAAGATCTCGCCCACGTTCTGAACGTTTCCAGTTGCCGTCGGCCCTTGCGAGAGGCCCTCAATCCGATTGAAATACAGCGATGTCCGGCGGGTCGGGTGGATGACCAGCCCGACGACCGGCGTGATGGCATCCTGGTCATAATGGCTGCTCATCGCGCCCTGACCGGTCGTGCTGTAATTGTAGCCGTTGATGAGCATGTTCTGGTACCGGAAACCGCCTGTCAGGGCGACACGGTCATGAAAGAACGACATCGTGTCCGAGAAGAACAGGCTGTACAGGCGGGTTCGGCTGATCGTCTGCGGGTCGTTGACGACGCCACCCGCAAAGGTCTCGGCTGGGGCGGCAAATTGTGGCGTGTTGTAGATGTTGGTCGTACCGGGGGTGAGAGCCATCGTATAAGCGGCGGCGCTGTCTTCCCATAGACCGGATCCACCGGTGTTGATCTCGTGGCGGACGGGGCCGGTGCGGAAATGGGCGCGAACACCTGCGCGGGTGCTTTCATTGGTTTGATCGTACGGCACATACATGGCACCGGCTGTTCCAGCGCCAGAGGTGGCATCGGTGACGGTCGGGTTGGAGTAATTGCCCTTTTCGTTGCTGGTCAGGGCCCCGAAGGCACCATAGAGCGTGATGTTGCTCGTCAGGTCATGCTCGACGTTGAGCATGCCGAAGACATAGTTCAGGTCGTTATAGGCCCAGCGCTGACCGAAATTGTGCGAAGGCGCAGCAGGGTGCGGAACGGATGTGACATCGCTGCCTAAGAAGATTGCTGGTCGGCCACCATTCACACCCTGGTTTTCGTAGTCGATATCCATGGTGATTCGGGTGCGGTTGCTGCGGTCATGCCAGTCGAAATCCGCGCCCAGCGTTGTGGAATGGCGGTATTCATCCGTTACGGAATCCTCGCCGCTCTTGCCCGCTACGTTCAGCCGCACGCCAAAGGCCTTGTCCTCGCCGAAACGACGGCCGACATCTATGCTGCCACCGCCCATGGCGCTGCTGGTGTAGTCACCTGTAATGCGGGTGAGGGGGGCATTTGTCGCATGCTTGAACAGCAGATTGATATTGCCGCCAATGGCTGACCCGCTCGGTGCTGCGCCGTTGAGGAATGCGCTGGCCCCGTTGAGAACCTGCACCTGATCGTATAGTTCGGGCGAGACGAGCTGACGGGGAGTGATGCCGTACAGGCCGTTGATCGACACGTCGTCGCCATCCACCGCAAAACCGCGAATGACAAACATTTCGGAGAAATTGCCGTAGCCGAAAGTGGTTCGGACGGTGGGATCGTTTTCCAGCACTTCGCCCAGCGTTTGGGACTGCTGGTTCAGGATCAGGCTGGAATTATAGCTGCGGATGTTGAACGGAACATCCAGCCCTTTCTTGTTGCCCAGAGCGCCAAGCTGTCCGCCGCTGCTGACCTGCATTTGGTCTCGCTTTCTAGCCCGAACCACGATTTCCTCGTCCGGCGTGACCTGCGCTGCAGCACGGATAGGTTTGGCGGCTGGCGTGGTTTTGGGGGCCGTGGCGGTTGCTGTGGTCGGGACAGAATCGGCTGCGAGAACGGGGAAGGCTGCTCCTGCCAGTAACAGGCATGACAGGCGCGCAGCCCGCCATGGGTGACAGAACGGTGCAGAAAGCGATGCGAGCACGAAAACCTCGGAACAATAAACACTCTGGCGGGTTATCGGTATAATGCGAATTATTCGCAACTAAATTGTGATTGCCGGAAGGTGACCAGACACGAAAAAGCGGGACCCTTTAGGCCCCGCCTCGCAGAAAATCGCTGTGTTCCGCGTGTCAGAGAACGACGGTGAACTGAACGCCCAGAACGGCAGCGTCATGGAAGGTCGTCGTGGCGCTCGGGCGCTGGATGTACTGGAAGTCCGGTTGAAGTGCCATCGCCCGGGCGATATGGGCCGAATAGAACAGCTCGTACACATTCTCATGACTCTGCGGACCGTAGACCGCACCCCACTGGTTGGTCTGATAGGGCAGGCCAAGTGCCAGGGACGATTCCTGCTGTAGGGCCGCAGTGTGGCTCATGTCGAAATGCTGGTACATGGCGCCCACTGTATCGAGCGGCCGGCCCCAGGCGGCGCCGGTATCGACCAGACCAGCCCATTCATGATCACGCATCGCGACGGTTTTGCCATCGCTGTACATCGCACCCGCCATGGCAATCAGGCCATTTGTTTTGCCGGGGCCATTGCGAACCAACATCTGGTCCAGGATAAGCCAGGCACTGTTACGGCCAGCCTCGTAGCGGCGAGGTTGCCCCGTAAGCTGCCAGGAATTGCCGTGAATGTCCTCGTATAGATTTGCGTAACGCGAATTGTCGTAGGAATAGCCGATGACGTAATGGCCCTGAAGCTGGTTGTGGCCGAACGTGGGGGTCCAGCCGATTTCAACGGGCGTGGAGAATTTACCGAGGCCCGACTGCGCCCAGGACCAGCCCGAAATGCCGCCGTTATAGGAATGCGGGCTGACCGCGAAGAGGCCTGCCATGATATAGGTGTCCATGGTCGGCATGGCTCGGACGACTGCGCCCAGATTGCCTGATGGCCAGTCACGGTTGCCTTCGGTGTACTTGCTCGGCGCGGGATTGCCGCACATGGCGACGTTCATGAAGTCGCAGAACAGCGGGGAGGCGGCAAAAAAGCTGCCGACCGGAATCCAGCCCGCGCTGACGTCGATCCGGTTATGAACGAAGGACATCTCGCCATACATCGCGACCATGTGCGCCACCACGTTGCCTCGGGCACCGTAGATCTGCTGAGCAGCAGCGATGGAGTCGCCGAAATTGCGTGAAACGCTCTGTCCATGGCCGTTGACGATCAGGGTATGCGTCCAGAAATTCCGCACGCCGGCGAGCTTGTCCCAGTCGATATCCAGTTCAATGCCGACCTGTCCGGCGTCGGAATAGGCACGCTCTTTGCCGCCCGTGACGTTGCCGGCAAATTCTTCGTTGATGGCGGCCATGAGGTGAATGCCGTGCTTGAGGAGCCATGGCTGCACGCCACCCCAGTCTCCCAGGAAATGCTGCGATCCCATGGGGGCGGCAAAATACGGCCCCGGGTCTCCTTCGGTCTGGGCAAAGCCGGAGACGGTGTTCTGCATGATGGGCGCGTTGCTGCCACCATTGGCCGGTGTCTCACTGTTCTGGGGGGCAGGAGACGACAGGGCAGCGGCTCTGGAAACGCGGTTGCGGGCGCTGTTGGGGTCAGGGGCAGACTGTGCCTGAGCGTTGTCGATGGCGGCAGTCAGCATGGAAACGGAAAAAAGCCCCATCAGGACAGACTGCAAGTGTTCGGAACGGATTCGGAAAGAATTCCGGGCGAAGGAAGCGAGTACAGGCATGAAGCGGGCGGGGCCTTTTCAATGGAGGTGGTAAAACGGGAGTCTGATGGTGGGTCAAAGCTTCTGGGAGCAGTGTAACCCTGAAAGTCCTGTCAGGGGCAGAATTGGACCCGAGGCGCCAGTACTGGAGGAAAGGCGTCGAAAAGAAGGTGCCATCGGGGTTCGATGGTACTGAACGCATCGGCCCGGAAGATGTTGCTTCAGCCGGGGTTCAGAGAAAAATTTGCCAAAGCAGGGAAGTCCTGTAGCGTAAAAGTCCGAGATTTTCTCATTTTTTCATTAATAGGAGATTGCCAGATGTCCCTTCGCTTCCTGCTGGTCCGGAGTTTTCTTGGTGTTTCGCTTGCCGTGGTCCCTGTTACCGGAATGAGTATCATCGAGCACGCTCACGCCGCTATCCCAGCGTCAACTGTTCCGCTAAAGTTGATGGCGGTAGCCGTTCAGGGCAACAGCCGCGTTCCGACGGCGGATATTTTGCAGGCTTTTGGTCATCACGCGGGTGACATGGTCACGCGCGATGAGCTGGCCGCTGCGCAGAAGCGCGTGGGCGATCTGTATTCGGCCCGGAATGTGGGTGTCAGCTTGGGGGAGCAGATGCGAGTTTCCGGCAAGGCCGTCTCTGTCAAGCTGGTCATTGAGGAGCAGGCTGCAGGTGCAGCGACCCCGACCGCTCTGGTGCTCGACAAGGTAGAGTTCCAAGGGAACAAGAAGGTTTCGACCGCTGATCTGGAAGCCGCGACAAAGCTTCGGGCCGGCGGCCCGGTTACGAACGAGCTTCTGGCCGCAGACATGCAGGCTATTCAGGCCCTCTACAAGAGCAAGAAAGCCTCCGGTTCGATCCAGCCGCAAGCGACCTATCCCAACCATGACCAGCATGTGGTGCTCGTCTGGAGTATCCACGAGTAGGATAAAGTTGGGAACAGATTGTCAGGCTTGTGTTCCGTCAGAAACGCCGCTCAGTCCAGCATATCCGGATCGAGCGGCTGTGGGGTGAGGGCCGCGGGGAGGTAGAGTGGGTGTTCCGGACGCCCGCTTTTGCTCAGACGCAGGGCTGTCACTTTGATGCCGTGATGAGCCAGCATGCGGGCGACTTCTGTCCCCCGCGCGCGTAGGCCCTTGGCCTGTGGGGAGCCGTAAGCCAGAACTACAAGATCGGCCTGTTGGGCCATGTCCAGCAGATGGGCATCGTTGTCCGGTCCGGCAGGGTCGGGCACTTCCAATAGCCGTTTCTGGTCCGTACAGCGATAGGCAAAGCTGTTTCCTACGAACATGCCGCCATAGCCCCAGGCGCGTGCATAGCGTTGGCACTTGGCGACCGTCCGGTCATCGCCGAACTCGGTTGCGACAGATGGATTCATCATCAGCCACATGATCGTGGGACGCTGTTCGTCCCAGACGCGGCGCAGGGTGTAACGGTAACAGTCCTGCGGGCCGCCGTAGATCGCCGTGCTGGTGATGTCTTCAGCAAGCTTCAGAGGACGTGAACCGCCAACATGATGCTGCCCGAACAGGTCCGGAAATGTGGACGGCGAACGGGTACTCACGGATGCTGCTTCAGAGCCTTTACTGCGGCCATGGCACGCGAAACATGCCCGTCAGGAGACATCGAAGCATAGCTCATAACGATATGGCCGTCCTGAGCTATGACGTAAGATGTGCGGCTTGCCATGTGGAGCAGGGGCATTTTGGCAGCATAGCTGAGGGTGATCTTGCCGGTGGGATCGGCTGCAACCGGGAAAACACTGCGGCACTCACTAACTGAGAAGCGGTTCAGCTTGTCGATCGGATCCATGGAGATACCGATGACGGTGGCGCCTTGTGCCTTGAAGTCCGGGATGGCATCCGCGAACTCATGGGCTTCGATCGTGCAGCCTTTGGTGAAGGCAGCCGGGTAGAAATACAGCACGACGGGCCCGGTCTTAAGGGCATCCGCCAGATGATAGGTGAACTCGTGCCCGCCGAGGCTGGCAGAAGCGGAAAAATCCGGAGCATGGGTGCCAGTTTCAAGGGCGGCATGTGCCGGAGTGGTGGTTAGGGCGCCGGTGAGGGCGACAGCGCAGAAAGCGGTCGTTGCAAAGAAGCGGCGCATCGGGGGGTGTATCCCTGTCAGAAAAGCGGGCGGAAAGGCCCGGAAAACGGATCAATATGCGCCGGGCGGAACCACGACGCATGGAGAACCGTGCGACAGACGGCGACAGGCTGCAACTGCATTTTCATGCGTCAGACCGGTGAGGCGGGCGCGATAGAGATGCGAACGGCCCCCCTTCACGCTCTCAACCTGTGGTCGGGCCGAAGCCACTACGGCGCCACCTTTGCTGTGGGCTGCCGACGTGGCGATGCTTGCCTGCTTCGAATTGGCGAAGGCGCCGACCTGAATGGCCCAGTTGCCCGTTGCCGCTTTGGACGACGTGGAGACTGCCGGAAGGGTAATGTGGGGCTGCAGCCGGCTGGCCGGCATGACGGCCATGATTGGCTGAGGCCGCAGGTGATGCCCGATCGGGATTTCCTGTGCCGTAACCCGGTTATCCGCGACTTCGTCATCGGGAACGGACGCCTGCCGGATGGTGGGCCGGGCCGGTGTCGGCGCAAAACCGCGCGCGGCCCAGGCTGCGCTGATGCTAGCGGGGGCCTCGGATCCTGCGGCGGATGCAACCTGGATGGGAGCCGTCTGAGCTGTCGAGGTCGGAGTCTCGGAATCTGAATCGTCAGGCGATGTCCCGGTGGTTTCCCTGTGGCTCCATGCCGCGCTGACGGCCTGCTGCTCGGAAGCAGAAGTGACGGGGGCTATGTCTGCTGATTGTGTGTTCTGGGCCAGCATGACCTGGGAATTGGGGTCGTGCTGGGCGACCAGAAGGTCGGCCGCGGAGCGGTTATGCGGCGTGATGCCAGCGATATGCGGGCCTATGGCAGCCACATAGCGGCGCGTTTCGCGGGGCAGGGCGCGGCCCCGACGGAGATAGCGGTCGAGGCTTCCGGGTCCGTCGTTATAGGCCGCGAGAAAGCCGGGAGATCCGTAGATATCATACATTTGCCGGAGATAGGCCGTCCCCGCGAGGATGTTGTCGTGCGGGTCGTAAGGATCTTCGCCGAGCCCGTATTGCTGGCGCATGTCGTCATAGGTGGGTGGCATGAGCTGAAGAAGGCCCATAGCGCCGGGAACCGATGTGATGAAATTACCGTTATGATCGAAAAGGTGTCCGCCGGATTCCTGCTGCATGACGGCCCGGATCCAGGCTTCGGGTACATCAAAGCGGTTGGAAGCCTCTTGGATGTAAGGCCCCCAGGGATCACTGGGTGGGCCGGGAGGGGCATAATAGGATTTCGCATGGGCGCGGTAATTCGCTGCTTCCTGTGAAACCGGAAGCTCCGATCCGCCGCCCATGTCAGCATTGTTGCCAGCGCAGGCGGCGAGCAGTCCGACCAGACTAAAAGCGACACCCGCACGGATAAGAGACAGGGTGCGGACAGTGGTCCGAAACGGAAAGGCGGGTCTGGGCATCGGGTCTGGGCACCTGAGAAAAACTTGTCTCAATGTGACCAGCATACACGGGGATTACGGCGAAACTAGGAAAAAGGGCTCTGCAGAACAGATTTTCTAACAGAAAACAGCTTACGGAAAGGAGTGTAGCGGAGATTTATTTCCCGAATATGAGCTTCTCCCGCCCGCCTTCTTGCCGGGGGTGGGGGGATCGGGTAGGCGGACCATATGAGTGTATCTCCTCCAGCTTCAGATGTCGCACGTAACGATGCGCCGCACAGGCAGGTCAGTCGTGATGCTCTTCGGGGCAGTCCTGCGGCTCGGGCTTGGGCTGACTGGAAAGAAACACGGCGTTTATGGCGTCTGGGTGTCAGGCTGGGCTGGCTCGATATCAGGCTCCGGTACCGCGGGTCCGCGCTCGGGCCGTTCTGGCTGACCATTACCTCTGCCCTGATGGTCGCTTCGATGGGGACGCTCTACAGTAAGCTGTTTCACATGCAGCTTGCGTCCTATCTACCGTTTCTGTCGCTGTCGCTGACTCTGTGGAGCGTCGGGTTCTCCAGCCTGATCCAGGAATCCTGCACATGCTTCCTTGATGCCGAGGACATGGTGCGATCTGTTCGACTGCCGTTCCTGCTGTATGCGGTGCGGGTCGTGGTGCGCAATGCAATCGTTTTCGCTCACAACATCGTCGTGCCGCTTGGCGTGTTCGCCCTCTATCATCTCTGGCCGGGGATCGACGCCCTGCTGGCGATCCCTGCGCTTGTGCTGTGGGGATTGGACGGTTTTGCCGCCTGTATGTTGTTTGGTTCGCTCTGCGCGCGTTTCCGCGATGTCGCACCGATCATCGGCGCGCTGTTACAGATCGTGTTCTATGTCACGCCGGTCATCTGGATGCCGCAGCAGCTCGGGCCCAGGGCAGCTTACCTGCTGTACAATCCGTTCTATCCGCTGCTGGAAATCGTGCGTGAGCCGCTTCTGGGCCGTGTGCCGTCCTTGCAGATCTGGAGCATTGCGCTGGTCACCAGCGTCGTGTTCTGGCTGATTGCCGTGCGGTCATTCATCCGGGTGCGGTCGCGCCTGGTTTTTTGGATCTGACGCCATGGCCCATATCCGTCTTGAAGATCTATCCCTGTCTTTCCCCGTACTCCACGGCGGTTCCCGCTCCCTGAAAAAGACCCTGCTGTCCCGTGCCCGAAGCACTGTGTCCGGAAAGACGGAAGCGGTTGGTGGGAGGATGCGGGTGAGCGGCAATGCCGCCGAGGTCGTGGAAGTCCAGGCTCTTTCTCGGGTCAGCTTCACGATTTCGGAAGGAGAAAGGGTCGGCCTCGTTGGGCATAATGGGGCGGGAAAATCGACGCTGCTGCGTGTTCTGGCCGGGATTTATGAAACGGATGATGGGATTCTGGATATCGAAGGCGATACCCATGCTCTTATCGATCCGAAAGCCGGCATGAACAGCGAGCTCACGGGGCGAGAAAACATCCAGCTCTTCGCCTGCCGGATGGGACTGACCAGGGCAGCAACGCAGGAGCTGGAAAAGGATGTGGAGGCGTTCTCAGATCTGGGTGTGTTTTTCGATCTTCCGGTCCGTCTCTATTCCTCGGGTATGTCCATCCGGTTGGGTTTCGCGCTGGCAACGGTACCGCGCTCCCGCATCCTGCTGATGGACGAATGGTTCATGGCCGGTGACCAGAAGTTTCAGGACAAGGCCAGGTCGCGGCTGGAAGGGATGGTCGATGCGGCGGAGATCTTGGTCGTGACATCGCATGCGCTGACGGTTCTGCGTCAATGGTGCACGCGCATCATCTGGATGGAGAGCGGGGAGGTCCGCATGGATGGTCCGGCTGCGGATGTGCTGGACGCCTATGAGGCAGCGGTGGCGGCAACGCCCGTCTAGGGTGTGCTGCTGGCGGAGTTGGTATCCGATCTTGCGTGGAGTAGGCTGCCTCCTGGTTTTGACATTCAGGGAGACAGTTCATGTCTTATGCCGCTATTGACGCCGCGCGCGTCGCCAAAGCGTCCGAGTCCGCTCTGCAGACTTTATCGACCGTCAAAGAAACGTCCGAGGCTCACCAGCGCAAGACGATCATGATCGAACGCATTCACGCCCTCGCCAAGGCTGCGGCCGAAACGAAGGACTGTAATGCCATCACGCTGACTTCCGAAGAGTTCTGGCTGATTTCCAAGAATTGGTGACCCAGTGGGCGGCGGGGCGTTGCTCTGTCGTCCTCAGCCGTTATAGGAGGCGAGTTCGATCAGATTACCGTCCGGGTCGCGGCAATAGACGGACGTGATCGGACCCAGCGCCCCTAAACGCGCTACCGGGCCTTCGACGATCTCCACTCCGCATTTTTCCAGATGCCGGACGATATGTTCGCTGGCGATGGCTGTCGTAAAGCACAGGTCTGACGTTCCCGGCGCGGCATCGCCCGCCGTCTCCCAGCCTTCTGAGCCTTCAGGACGCAGATTAATTTTCTGCCCGCCAAAGCTAAGGGCCACACGGTTGTTGCGGCCGTATTCGTCGATATCCATTCCCAGAACACGCTGATACCAAGACGCAGACAGGGTCCGGTCTCGGACGGTCAGCACGATATGGTCAAGGCGATCGACGGTAAAGCGCATGGGGATCCCTCATGAGAGCGACATTCCGGCTAATATAGGCCGGAAAAACACTGTCTGGCCAATCTGTTTTCGAAATCCTGCAGGGCGGATGCTCAGGTTGGCGGCCGCTTTCGGAATGCGGCTAGGCTAACGACTTCCGCATCTTTCTTTACGTCTTTGGAGGGTGCCGTTTCCGGCTGGACCTCAGGGTGGTGAGCGGGATCGATATCGTCCGGCTCTACAGCGCCTTCGGGGATTTCGACGTCGTCATCCTCCTCCAGCGGGGAATGGCTGAAGCGCAGCGCCATGCGGATATGGGGATCAGCAAAGGCCGTGATGGCGTTCACGGGGATGCTCAGGATGCTGCCGACGCCGCCGAAGGAGAGGCCAACGGAAATCACGTTCTTCTCGCGGTTCAGCGCCAGATCCCAGAACTGGTGCTGAAGAACGATGGTCATTTCTTCGGGATACTGTGCCCGCAGACGGGCAGGGATGATCACATCCGGCCGGTTCGTCCGGAACGTCAGATAGAAGTGATGGGCCCCCGGCAGCCCCTCGGCCGCAACATGCTCGATCGCACGCAGCATGACCTCACGATAGGCGTCTTCCACCCAGTCATCATAAGGGAGAAGGCTTTCGGGAAGCTCGTGCTCGAAGCCGTCCTGGCCGTTGTGATCGTCGTCGCTCATGGTCGCAAGCCTGATGTTTCGGTCAACTTTCATCAAGGGATGCGACAGACCGGCACAGATGGCAAGCCGTCTTTGAGAGGAATGTCGGAGACATGATGAGGTGGGAGGGCTTCTGTTGCCCGGTGCCCTCCCGAACCGCGCTTATCGCTTATGCAGCGACAGCGAGCACCTCTGAGTTATCGTTGGCACTTGTAAGTTTAGCCCGATGACGGTGGTACAATGCCGGGCAAAAGATAAGTCTTTACCGTGCGCGTCGAGCCTGTTTCGTCCCCACAGACCCCTTTTGCGAGGGGTTTTTCATGGTGGAGACGCCGGGCACTGCCCCCGGGTCCACAACACTTATTCCACTTACCGTTTATCGCCATAGCCGGGGACGAACCCCTTGCATTGGTGAACATAGGAGCCCGGCTGTCCTGTCGCAAGGGAAAAGCGGCTACGAAAAAAATTAGACGTCCGGAATCGTGTCAATCCGATTCATTCGGATGACGCGGGACGAAAGCGCATGCTAAAGCCGCCGCCATGGCACTGACATCCGAACAGCGCGCTGAAATCGAAGCGCAGCGCAGCGAACCCCAGCTTACGTCCCGTCCGACCGTGGCGGCGATGGAAAACCTGCTTTTCACGCCTTTCGAGGTGCTGGATCATGGTTTCCTGCGCGTGGTCGATTATATGGGCGACGATGGCGCGGTCGTTCAGGCTGCGCGTGTGTCCTATGGTCGCGGGACGAAGAAGGTGTCCGAAGATGCGGGTCTGATCCGCTATCTGATGCGTCACCGTCATTCGACGCCGTTCGAGATGTGCGAGATCAAATTCCATGTGAAGCTGCCAGTGTTCGTCGCGCGGCAGTGGATTCGTCACCGTATGGCGAGCGTGAACGAGTATTCGGCGCGCTATTCCATTCTGGATCGGGAATTCTACCTTCCGGCGACGGATCAGGTCGCTGCGCAGAGCAGTTCAAACCGGCAGGGACGCAGCGATGCACTGGATGTCGAGACAGCGCATGAGGTTCTGGAAATCCTGCGCCGGGATGCCAGCCAGTGCTACGACGATTATGAGAGCCTGCTGAACCCTGAAGGTACGGGGCTGGCGCGTGAGCTTGCACGGATCAATCTGACCCTGAACACCTACACGCAGTGGTACTGGAAGATCGATCTGCACAATCTGATGCATTTCCTCGCCCTGCGCGCTGATCCGCATGCGCAGTACGAGATCCGTGTCTATGCGGAAAAGATGATCGAAATTCTCAAGGCCTGGGTGCCCGCGACGTCTGCGGCATTCGAGGAATATCGTCTTGGCGCCTTCACGCTTTCTGCTGGTATGCTAAAGGTGGTGCGCCGCCGTCTGACCGGTGAAACGGTCACGCAGGAAAATTCGGGCCTGACCAAGCGTGAATGGTCGGAAATGGTGGCGGTTCTGGATGGCCAATCCTGAATCCAGCCCCGGCTTCGCATCTCTTGGAAACGATTCCGCCAAAAGCGATCTTGAACGGCTGATGAGCGAGGCGCGGGAGGCACAGCTTGAAAGCCCTGTGGAAGACGCTCCTGTAAAGCCACCCAATCTTCTTGTCTGGGCCGGGATAGCGGGCTCGCTTGTCCTGATATCTGTTGCCATTCATTTTTTCTGGCATGCTCCATAAAATATTTGATCCAATAAACGGTAAGTAAAAGCAGATATTTTCTGTTTTTTTACTTCATGGGTCGTCATGAGAGATTCAGCGGGGATTCGTGTGAATTTTATCACATTTATCTCAGGGCTTTTTACAAACAGACTTATCCACAAGGTGTTACCATCTGCCTGGAGCGCTCCGATTCGTATTTCTGGGAGCGTAAAATTTTTTAAGATATTGATTTAATGCGATAATTTTAGAATCGGGTCAGCAAGGCTGATCAGGATTTAGCGCCAAGTCTGTCAAGACGATTATTGGAATACCCACATTTCACCCTCTGTGGGTGCGATACTTGTGCACTACTGGTGCGGGGTAAGAATTCTGATTTTATGGCAAAAATGCGCAGGTAAACTACGCCCTGAACGGCATTAGCCGTCCGCCCGTCGCTGTCGCCATGCTTTTCGAAAAAGCTGGTGCCGGGTGAGGGATTTGAACCCCCGACCTTCGGTTTACAAAACCGCTGCACTACCACTGTGCTAACCCGGCATCGGTAGTGCGGGTTTTTCCATGTCCGGGGCTGTCAGGTCAAGCGCCCGAGAACGATTCTTTGTTCGCGTGCCAGATTTTCGTTTGGATTTCAGCGCGGGATGGGGGTGATCAGGTCTGCGGGCGGAGGCAGATGCTGTGAGTCTTTCGTAAAGCCATAGCCGTCGGAAGAAAGCCCCTGATGCGTGACCGTATGGGAGCAGCCAGTCAGTGTCAGGCCTGCTCCCGTCAGGCAGGCGCCGAGGAGAAGAATACGGATCATGACGGCTCTTTCGTGCTGTGTTCGGAAGGCAGGGAACGGGCCACAACCTGCGCAAGCCGTGTATAGGCCTGAGCCGCTTCGCTGTCGGGTGCGGAAAGGATGATCGGAGTCCCGTCATCGCTACTTGCGCGGATATCGGCGAGCAGCGGGATCTCCGTGAGGAATGGAACGCCCATTTTTTCGGCTTCGGCTTTGGCGCCCCCGTGCCCGAACAGCTCCGTCCGGTGGTTGCAGTTCGGGCAGCAGAAATAGGACATGTTCTCGACGACGCCAAGGATGGGCGTTGCCATCCGCTCGAACATGGCCACGCCGCGACGTGCATCCAGCAACGCGATATCCTGAGGTGTGGAGACGATGACTGCGCCACCGGCAGCAAGCTTGGGGCCGAGCTTCTGGGCCAGGGTCAGTTGGGCGTCGCCGGTACCGGGGGGCATGTCGATTACGAGGACGTCGAGTTCGCCCCATTCGACTTCACCCAGAAACTGCGTCAGGGCGCCCATGACCATCGGGCCGCGCCAGATCATGGCCTGGTTCTCGTCCACCAGATAGCCGATCGACATGCTTTTCAGGCCCCAGGCTTCGATCGGCAGGATCGTCCCGTCCACGACTTCCGGGCGGGCGTTGCGTCCCAGCATCCGCGGCAGGGACGGGCCATAGATGTCTGCGTCGAGAAGGCCGGTTTTCAGGCCCTGCTGGGCCAGCCCGACCGCCAGGTTGACGGCCGTAGTGGACTTGCCCACGCCACCCTTGCCCGATGCGACGGCAATGACGACCTTGACGCCGGGCAGCAGCGTCTCAGGCGCATGTCTGCTTGCGGCATTGCGGCGTTTGTCGCCCAAGTTGAAAGGACGGTGGCCGCCGCCCTGAGTTGGGGCATTGGCAGCGGCCGGCGTTGCGGGACGATGGGACGTGAAGGACAGCGTGGCGCCCGTGATGCCGGGCAGGCTCGCAATTGCGGCTTCGACGCGCGGCCGCAGTGGCTCCACGCGCGACGCGTTCTCGCGCGACGTCGCCAGCGAGACATGGGCATGACCTTTGCGGACCGATACGCTCTCCAGAGTGGCAAAAGACAGGACGTTCGAGCCCTGGGCGTCCTGCTCGCTTTTCAGGATGTCGGTAATGCGGGTCTCGGCGCTGGGAAGATGGGTCTCCGGGGAGCCGGGCGGCATGTTGTTGGGGGGCGTGGTGTCAGTCATGCCGGGCTCTCATCAGGGGAACATCGTATCGGAAAGGACTCTGAGCCTAGCATGACCGGGCCAAAAACGCATCCTGAACGGCGGGATGGTGACTAAGGGCCACGTTCTGCGTTAGCGTGCAGGTATGAAAAACCTGCTCGCCCGTTTCGGCTCCCGTCGTGCTGCCTGTCTTGCTGTTTCCGGTATGGCCTTGTCCTTCGCGGGCGGCTGGAGTGTGAGCCCTGTTTTTGCCCAGAGCGGGCCCCCGACTTCAAGCCAGCCGTCTTCGGCGCCGACCCCGGCGCCGCGCTCCGTGCCGTCGAGCTTCGCGGATCTGGCGAACAGGCTGCTTCCCTCGGTCGTAAATGTCTCGACATCCGCAGTGCTCAAGCCGTCAAAGAATGATGATAAGGGCCCAGATTCCAGCGCTCCGGACGGCTCGCAGGTGCCCCCGTTCCAGCCGGGCTCCCCGCTGGAAAAGTTCTTCCATGATTACCTGAAGCACAAACCTGCCCCTAACCAGCCACCGCGCCGGCAACAAGCTCTGGGCTCGGGTTTCATCATTGATGCGTCCGGTATCATCGTGACGAACAACCACGTCATTGAAGGAGCGGATCAGGTCAGCGTGACGCTTCAGGACGGGACGGAAATGCCGGCTCGGATCGTAGGGCGTGACAGTCAGGTCGATCTGGCAGTGCTCGAGGTCAAGCCGAAGCATTCGCTCCCGACCGTTCCGCTCGGGCAGAGCGACAAGGCGCGGATCGGGGACTGGGTTCTGGCGATCGGAAATCCATTCGGCTTGAATGGGACTGTGACTGCGGGCATCATTTCTTCGCGTGGACGAAACGTCGAACACGGTCTGTATGACGATTACATCCAGACCGATGCGGCCATCAATCGCGGTAATTCGGGTGGTCCGTTGTTCAATCTGTCTGGCGAGGTCATCGGTATCAATACGTTGATTTATGGTGGCGCGGGTGGCGATTCCATTGGCATCGGCTTTGCTATTCCGGCTGATGATGCGCGCGGAATTATCGATCAGCTTCGTCGAACGGGGCATGTCTCCCGTGGCTGGATGGGGCTGAAGTTCCAGAACGTGACGAACGACATTGCAGAGACGCTCGATTTTCACAAGCCGGATGGTTCCAACGGCAAGGGGACGCTGATTTCGGAAATCGATCCGAAAGGGCCTGCTGCAAAAGCCGGACTTGAGGTCGGCGATATCATCACTCGCGTGGGCGATCAGGACGTGACCGGACAGACCATGCCGCGCATCATCGCGTCCATCCTGCCTGGTGCGAAGGCGCAGTTGACAGTCTGGCATAAGGGTGCGCTCAAAACGCTGCCGATTACGCTAGGCCAGTCGCCTACGCCGCCGGACATGCCGCCGTCGGACACACATCAGCCCGAACATCCTCATGCGGCACTAGGCGAGCTGGGTGTAACGGTCAGTTCGATCGATGCTGATGCCCGCACGCAGTACGCCCTGACCGACGACCAGCGCGGCGTTCTCGTCTCGCGTGTCGAGGCCGGAAGCCCCGCTGCATCGCGCGGGATTGCGGAAGGAAACGTCATCACACAGGTCGGACAGGACCAGATCAACACGCCGGATGATTTCGCCAAGGCCGTGCAGCGTCTGCATGAGCGCAAGAAGACGGAAGTGCTGCTGCTGGTTCAGGACGATGACGGACTCCGCTGGGTACCGGTGCCCTTTCTTGGGAACTGATGCCGTTTCGTTGCGCTGAAAGTTGCCATGAACTTTCTGACACGTCTGGGCCAGAAATGGCTGTCCGTGCCGCCCCGACATAGCGGATGGCGCGAAGTGATGCGCCCAGCGACGCGCCAGACCATCCGCGTTTTGGTGTCGGTCGTGGTGGCTTGGATTGTGGGTTCGCTCATACATCTGCCGGAGATGATCTGGGCGTTGGTGACAGCGCTGATCGTCACGCAGTCCAGTATTAGCCAAACCATGACGACGGCGCGGGCGCAGATCAGCGGTACGCTGATCGGGGCGCTGGCAGGGGTGTGTGCGGTCGTTCTGGAGATCATGACGGGCCTGCGCTGGCTTCCGTTCTGGATCATGCTGGCCCCGCTGGTGTTTCTGACCGCCATCCAGCCGACGCTGCGTTTTGCCTGCATTACGCTGATAATCGTGTATCTTTTCCCGAGTCAGGGTAGTCCGTTCCTGCCCATGATAACGCGGCTCCTGGCCATCGTGGTCGGTGTCGCGGTTTCGATTGTGGTGTCGTTCTGCATCCTGCACAACAGCGCGCGCAAACAGGCTTTTCATACGGCCGCGCGTCTGTTGCGTCGCATGGATCAGCTTCTCAAAAGTGCGCTTGATCAGAACACGGGCTGGGCGGTGATCGAGCGCCAGAATGATGATTGTGTGACTCTGCTGAAGGAGCTGGAAGACGCCGTGACCGAGGCACGGCGCGAGCGTTGGAAGGAGCTGGAAAAGCGCGATCCGGTTTTGGCAGCGCTCCCTAGATTGATGCGGCGTTTGTTGACCGACATGATGCTGGTGGCACGTGCCATTGCGACGGGGCGTGCGACCGGGAACACAGGCCTGCTGCCTTTGTACAAGGGGCTGAGTCATGCGCTGCGTGGGCTGGCACATAGTTGCGAAGAGCAGTTGCGCGCAAAGCAGAACCAGCATGAACAGCAGTCCGAAGACGAGGAAATCCTCGACCTCCTGCCGCGATTGGAAGAGCAGACCCGTCCTGAGATGCGTTTTGTGATGTCCCTGTTCCGCGAGGATCTCGAACGGGCTGTTGGGGTGCTCATGCGTTCTGATGCGAGTGCCGCAAAAGGTCTCTGAACAGGACGTCCCGCGGAGGGCAGTCAGAGGTCGAAATGGCTCCTGTTGAAACCGTCATTCGGTTTTTACGTTGTTTCGGGGCTATGATGGCACATGCCCGGCCTTGTCGGTCCCCGTCAGCGACCGGCCCGAAACCACGGAGAATTCCATGATTACGCGCGAAACCCTTAAGTCTCTTCCTGCCAATGTCCAGGCTCCCCCCTATGACATCGACGGGATCAAGCCTGGGATCGTGCATTTCGGTGTAGGTAACTTTTTTCGAGCCCATGAGGCGTTCTACGTCGAGCAGATTCTTGAACACGCTCCGGACTGGGCGATTGTTGGTGTTGGCCTGACGGGCAGTGACCGTTCAAAGAAAAAAGCCGAGGAATTCAAGGCCCAGGACTGCCTGTATTCCCTGACCGAGACGGCTCCGTCCGGCAAGAGCACGGTGCGCGTCATGGGCGCGCTGCGTGACTATCTGCTTGCCCCGGCCGATCCGGAAGCCGTGCTGAAGCATCTTGTTGATCCGGCCATCCGCATCGTTTCCATGACGATTACGGAAGGCGGCTACAACATCAACGAGACGACCGGTGCGTTCGATCTGGAGAATGCGGCAGTAAAGGCCGACCTCAAGAACCCGGAAAAGCCGTCTACCGTTTTCGGTTACGTGGTCGAGGCCCTGCGTCGTCGTTGGGATGCCGGTGGTAAGGCATTTACGGTCATGTCCTGTGATAACCTGCGTCATAACGGCAATGTCGCCCGCAAGGCCTTCCTCGGCTATGCGAAGGCGCGCGATCCGGAGTTGGCGAAGTGGATTGAGGAAAACGCGACCTTCCCGAACGGAATGGTTGATCGCATCACCCCGACCGTCTCGGCGGAAATCGCCAAGAAGCTCAACGCGGCCAGTGGGCTGGATGACGACCTGCCGCTGGTGGCCGAGGATTTCCATCAGTGGGTGCTGGAAGACCAGTTTGCGGATGGCCGTCCGCCGCTTGAAAAAGCCGGCGTGCAGATGGTCGGGGACGTGACGGACTGGGAGTATGTCAAGATCCGAATGCTCAATGCAGGGCATGTCATGCTCTGCTTCCCGGGCATTCTGGTCGGCTATGAGAATGTGGATGACGCCATTGAAGACAGCGAACTCCTTGGCAATCTGAAGAACTATCTCAACAAGGATGTCATCCCGACCCTGAAGGCGCCTTCAGGCATGACGCTCGAAGGCTATCGGGACAGCGTCATCAGCCGTTTCTCCAACAAGGCGATGTCGGACCAGACGCTCCGGATTGCTAGCGATGGCTGTTCCAAGGTTCAGGTGTTCTGGACGGAAACCGTGCGGCGGGCGATCGAAGACAAGCGGGATCTGTCACGCATAGCGTTCGGAATTGCATCCTATCTCGAAATGCTGCGTGGTCGCGACGAGAAGGGCGGGACGTATGAATCGTCCGAGCCGACTTATGGCGACGCCGAATGGAAGTTGGCCAAGGCGGACGACTTCGAAAGTTCTCTGAAGCTCCCGGCGTTCGATGGGTGGCGCGATCTGGATACGTCCGAACTGGATCAAAAGGTCATCGTGCTGCGGAAGATCATCCGCGAAAAGGGCGTAAAAGCCGCCATCCCGGCCTGAATTCGGCTTTTAGGGTAGCGACTGAAACAGAAAACCGCGCTCTGGAAGGAGCGCGGTTTTTTTTATGCTCAGATCTGTCCCATCAGGACAAGAATCACGACGACCACGATCAGGACAAGTCCGCTGGAGGGGGAGTCCCATTTCGAACTGTACGGCCATGACGGCAGCGCACCGAGATCAGGATTACAAGAAGGATCAGTCCCATGGCACATCTCTCTTGCCGGTTGAGACTGGTCTGTGTTCCGGGTGTCTAAAAAGTTTCCGTAGGGGCGCGAAAGATCAAAGCTGTCGGTCGCGCTTAATCCGGTCCCAAGCCGCATTGATGCGGGCCACCCGGTCCTGTGCGCGTTTGCGCTCTGTCTCTGACATAGGTTTCTGGGCCAGCACGTCCGGATGATGTTCGCGGATCAGGGTACGCCAGCGCACGCGGATTTCTGTGTCAGTTGCGCTGCGGGTGATGCCGAGAATACGATAGGCATCCGGCTCGTTTCCGCTGGCGGCGCGATTGTTGCCGCTTTCGGCCCGGTCCCATGCTCCTGGCGGCAGGCCAAATGCCCCGTGAACGCGCTGCAGAAAATCGATTTCCTTCGGGTGAAGTTCGCGGCTGGGGCCTGCATCGGCACGGGCGATGCGGAACAGTGCCGTCATGAGGTTCTCAAGCGGCGCCGTATTATCGGCATAGGCCTTGCCCATTTCGCGGGCATACATCTCGAAATCGTCCGTCCGGTCGCGGGCGCGATCGAACAGCATGCCGACTTCCTTGGTGTTATCGGGGGGGAACTGGAAGCAGGTCTTGAAAGCGTTGATTTCGTGCCGGTTCACCGGCCCATCGATCTTCGCCAGCTTCGCGCACAGGGCAACAAGGCCGATGGCGTAAAGCTGATCTCGTTTGCCCAGGGCCGCAGCAATCTTGGCAGCGCCGAAAAAGGCCGCGCTGTTGGGATCGGGACGGCCATTCGCGGGAAAGCGCTCACTCCAGCCGCCCGTTGAGGGCTTGAGTAGCGAACCGTTATCGGCGGCATGCCCCAGCGCTGCGCCCATCAGTGCTCCGAAAGGACCACCAACCGCGAAGCCCGCGACACCACCGAACATCTTGCCCCAGATAGCCATGTCATCAACCTAGCACGCCCGCTCACAGCGGCAAATGACAGATCGCAGGCTGGGTGTAGGTGCTGATGCGCCAACCGTCCGGGCTTGCGGTGTGGTATAAGCTGGGAGTTACGAACTTATCGCTGTCTCATGCTTTTGAGGCGCAGGTTCTTCTGTTCGTTTCATGACGGATATTTTTATGCCCACCTTGATCCAGACTGCTACTTCGATCCCTTTCCGCTCTGATGATGAACTGATGGATCTTTTGATCAAGCGTCTGCCAATGTGGCTGCAGAAAGTGCTGAACTGGTTGCGGGAAGCGGATCATAAATGGGTTCGGATTCCGGCAGGCGTGCTTTTCATGCTGGGCGGCGTTCTGTCCATCCTGCCTGTTCTGGGTCTGTGGATGCTGCCGATCGGCGTGATGTTGCTTGCGCAGGATATTCCGCTCTTCCGTCGCCTTCAGGGCCGCCTCCTGCGCTGGATCGAACGTCAACATCCGGATTGGCTGGGCCTTTCGGCGAAAAGCGGCGGAAGCTAACCGCTCGTCTGGACGTGTTTCTGAAGATGTATCAGCGCTGCAACCCGCAGGGCTGAAGCCAGTGGGCGCTCTGGTGGTCGCGCGGCATCGAGAGAAGCCACCAGAGACGCAAAGCTCTGCTGGCGGACTGCGGCCATCGCGTCCAGTACCGTCCAGAACTCGGGTTCCAGTGCCACGGACGTCCGGTGTCCTGACAGAGACAGACTACGTTTGACGAGATCACTCATTTCGGTTGTGCCTCAAGGCGGTTCAAAGCCCATTGCGCGGTTTCTGAAACATCAGGATCCGGATCACTCAGCAGCTCCCGCGCAGAAGATATGAGCGACGGATCGGCCGAGTTGCCGATCGCGATCAGGACGTTACGTACGAACCGGTTGCGTCCGATCCGTTTGACCGGAGAGCCAGCAAAAAACGTCCGGAATGTCGCATCATCCAGTCGCACCAGTCCGTCGAGTTTTGGTGCAATCAGCTCCGGGCGGGCCTGAAGCTTGATGTGCCGCGCGCTTTCTGCAAAGCGGTTCCATGGACAGACGGCCAGACAATCATCGCAGCCATAGATGTGATTGCCGATTTTTGGCCGTAGTTCATGCGGGATCGGGCCTTTATGCTCGATCGTCAGATATGAGATGCAGCGTCGTGCATCCATCTTCCCCGGCCCTGTGAAGGCTTCTGTCGGGCAGGCGGTTAGGCAGCGCGTGCAGGAACCACAGCCTCCACCCATGGGGGCAGACGGTGTCAGTTCCAGCGTGGTATAGATTTCGCCCAGCAGCAGCCATGACCCATGCTCACGCGACACGAGACAGGTATGCTTTCCCGTCCAGCCAAGATGAGCTTTTTCCGCCAGTGCCCGCTCGGAGACAGGAGCTGTATCCACGAAGACCTTTACTTGCGTCTCCGGGCCACCCAACTTCACGACGAACTGCGCCAGATGTTTGAGCATTCCTTTGATGACGTCATGGTAGTCCCGGTTACGGGCATAGACGGAGATATTGCCGCACTCGGGATTGGTTGTCGGTCCTTCGGCAGGGGCGTAGGACAGGCCGAGCGAAATTACACTTCGGACTTCGGGCCACAGGGCCTGTGGGTGGGAGCGTTCCTCGATACGCGTTTCCATCCAATCCATCGTGCCATGATAGCCCTGCGCGACGAATTCCCGCAAGTTCCGAGCCACTTCCGGCCCGAGTTCCGCCTTGCAAAATCCGACCGCGTCGAAACCGAGATGCAGGGCATGTGCCGCAATTCGGGCTTCAAGCCCTGTATCGGGTTTTGGGGAGGTAGGCATTGAAGGAACAGGTCTCGCCGGTGAACGGGGAGCCGTTATGCCATCAGGGACGCAGACGGACCAGCTTTTCTGCTGTCCGGAACCGCTGATGCAGACAGGATTTGTCATGATCTGAAAATGGCTTGCCACGTCGGAGATGGGGCGGCATCGTCGCGCCATGCGACATTCTTTCTTTCATGTTCTGCCCGCTGTTGTTCTGGGTATGACTTCTGCTTTGACGATGATTCCGGCTGTACATGCTGCTCCGCAGTCTGTCACACAGGTTTATGACCGCATCCGGAATGATCCGGTCCGGTTGAACATGTTCCTCCGTGCCTTCCCGAAAGGGGCGGACCTGCACAACCATCTGGTTGGTGCAATCTATGCCGAAAACATGCTGAACTGGGCCGCGCACGATGGCCTGTGCGTGTCGCTGAAGGAAAAACGCATTCTCGACCATGCCTGTACACATCCGGGAGAGGGGGAGTTTCCGGCTGCCGAACTGTCGCATCATGAGGAAACGGAAAATGTCCTGATCGATGCGCTGTCCATGCGGGACTTCGTGCCCGCTCCTGGCGATGCCTCTGGGCATGACCATTTCTTCGCGACATTCGCCCGGTTTGGTTCCATCGATGATGCGCATTCGGGCGATATGCTGGCTGAAGCGCGTGACCGGGCGGCCCGTGACCATGTGACCTATCTGGAGCTGATGATTTCGCCCGGGATTGGCGGGATGATTGGCGCGGGTTTCCATCATCCGCTGAAGGGTGACGACTTCGCGGCCGCGCACCACGCGCTTATGCCGGAAATTCCAGAACTGGTGCAGAAAGCCCGCGCTGCGACGGACCAGATGGAAGTGCAGGCTCGGGATGTGCTGAAATGCGGGACCTTGCAGGCTCATCCCGGATGCGCGGTGACGGTGCGCTATCTGTTCCAGACCCGGCGCACATTACCGCCGCAGGCTGTTTATGCGCAGCTTGATGCCGGTTATGCGACCGTGAAAGCCGATCCGCGCTTTGTCGGGCTTAACATTGTGGCGCCCGAAGACGATCCGACTGCCATGCGCGATTATGACCTGCATATGCGGATGTTTCATTTCCTGAACGGCGTCACTCCGGGCGTGAAACTGAGCCTGCATGCCGGCGAACTGACGACTGGTCTCGTCCCTACTGAAGGTCTGCGTCACCACATCCGCGCTGCCATTGATGTGGCGGGAGCCAGCCGTATTGGGCATGGCGTGGATGTGGCGCTTGAGGACGATCCGGCATCACTTCTGGCCGAGATGGCACGACGCCATGTGATGGTGGAAATCAACCTGACCAGCAATGACGAAATTCTTGGTATCAAGGGCTCTGCCCATCCGTTTGGTCTTTATCGCAGGGCTAGCGTGCCGATGGCGCTTTCCACGGATGACGAGGGCGTCTCACGGGGCGATCTGACGCAGGAATATGTCCGCGCGGCTCAGACTTACGACTTGTCCTATGCCGATCTGAAAACCCTGTCCCGCACCGGGTTGGAATACGCCTTCGTTCCAGGAGAAAGTCTGTGGTCCGATCATCAGCTGGGACAGTTCGTGCCAGCCTGCGGGACGCTGCCCGCTGTATCCGGTACCTGTACGATTTTCCTGAAAACCAGCGAGAAAGCTCGTCTGCAATGGGCGCTCGAACAGCGATTTGGCACATTTGAAGCCACTGTTACACATGAGGGACTTTACCAGTGAAATCTATCTCAACCGTTTTTGGGGCCACGCTCCTGTCCCTGTGTGTCCTCGGTTCGGCCTCGGCTCATGCGCCGATCCCCGTGCGTGTTGTCGTCGTCACAACCTTCGAGATCGGCAAGGATACGGGGGACACGGCAGGCGAATACCAGAACTGGATCGAAAAACTGCCACTGCAGCAAACGATCCCGGCACCCGGCACCGATCATGACGTGATGCATTACAATCCGGATCTGCATGTTCTGGGGATCGTGAGCGGGGAGGGACCTGAGCACATGGCCTCGGCTCTTACAGCTCTCGTACTCGATCCACGCTTCGATCTGCGTCACGCCTATTTCGTGCTGGCTGGAATTGGTGGAATTGATCCGAATTTCGGTACCATTGGTTCGGCCGTCTGGGCGCCGCGTGTTATTAATGGTGGCCTGTCTCATTTGATTGATCCGCGCGAAATTCCTGCGTCCTGGCCGGATGGGTTCACGCCCGTGCAGAGCAGCACACCGGATGAACAGCCGCGCCCCGCGCTTCATTCCGGTATGGGAGATATGGAATATACGCTTGATCCGGCCCTTGTGCAGTGGGCTTATGGGATGACGAAGGACATCACGCTTCCTGACAATGCCGGACTGAAGGCATCGCGCTTGCGTTACACCGGTTTTGCAGCCGCCCAGAAACCGCCTTCTGTTCAGCTTGGTGACACGATCTCGAGCGAAACCTTCTGGGTTGGTGCGAAAATGAACCAATGGGCCGAGCGGTGGGTGAAATACTGGACGGACGGGCAGGGCGTCATGGCGACGACGGCCGAAGAGGATGTTGCGTTCTGTCAGGCTCTGGCGCTTCAGGGAAAGGCGGGGCGCGTTGATCCGAAGCGTGCGCTGATTCTGCGGACGGCTAGCAATTTCGACATGCAACCACCGGGCCAGAGTGCCGCGCAGCTTCTGTCGGACGAGGCGCATGAGACTGGATTTTCAGGATTTCAGGCCTCGGTCGATGCCGCCTATACGGTGGGGAGTGTGGTCGTAAAGGAACTGGCGACTCACTGGGAGCAGTATGAAAAATCGCTGCCGACGGCCCAGTAAATTCGATGGTGTTCAGTCATGGTCGATTTTCTTGACTTCATGAACACCATTAATCGCGCCCAATCCCGTAATGAGATGGAAGACGGGGCGTTAGCTATGGACCAGTATGGGGCGTTCCTTCGCGGTGCGCCTCATCCAGAAGGTGTTCAGCATTTCGGCTTTCTTCCTCGAGGCGTACACATCATTTAATGGCAAAGTGCAATTCCGTGCAGCTCACCAGAATGGTCCGAAGCAACCTGCGGCTGCCGTGGCAATGGTGAGAATGGATAGTCCTGCATCACCGGCCATTCCCAGAACCGCTGCAAACCAGATGGTCGCAGTCGTTGTAAGGCCTCGCACGGCCTCGCGGCGCATGAAAAATCACGTTGCCCCCGATGACGCCGCTTCCTGAGACGATCCGCCCGGCATCAATGATCTTCATGAAGCCGTATTTAGAAAACAGCATGAGCAGGGTGCGGAAACCCCGATAAGCGTATGCGTTTGCAGATCCGCCCTTCACCCCCCCCATTCATGAATCAGGATTACAGTGCTAGATCCGGCATCGGCCATTCGTCTTCGGTCCAGTCGCCCTTGGCCCAGTCTTCGCGCAGCTTTACGGCAAGTGCATCGAGCGTACCGTCCACGATGGCGGCGCGGATCTGGCGCATCAGGCGCTGGTAATAGGCCAGATTGTGCCATGTCAGCAGCATTGGGCCGAGCATTTCGTTGGCTCGGAACAAATGGTGCAGGTAAGCGCGGCTGTAACGTCCGGCGACGGGCGTGTCATCATGGGGCGTGAGCGTGCGTGTGTCTTCGGCGAAACGCGCATTGCGCAGGTTGATGGCGCCGCGCTCGGTATAGGCGCGGGCGGTGCGACCGGCGCGTGAGGGCATTACGCAGTCGAACATGTCTACGCCGCGCATGACTGCGCCCAGAAGATCGTCCGGCGTGCCGACACCCATCAAATACCGCGCCTTGTCCTGCGGCAGCATCGGCGTGGTGAAGTCCAGCGTCGAGAACATCAGTTCCTGACCTTCCCCCACGGCCAGACCGCCGATCGCATAGCCTTCAAAGCCGATCTCGGTCAGGGCCTTGATGGAATATTCGCGTAAGTCCCGCTCGGTGCCGCCCTGCACGATGCCGAACTGACCATATCCCTCACGCGCTACGAAAGCCTCGCGGGAGCGGGCGGCCCAGCGCATGGACATTTCCATGGATTTCCGCAGGGCTTCGGGCGTGGCGGGCAGGGCTGGACACTCGTCGAACGCCATGGTGATGGTCGCATCGAGCTTGAGCTGGATGTCGGTCGAGATTTCCGGTGTCAGGCGGTGCTTGCTGCCGTCGATATGCGAACGGAACGTCACGCCGTCTTCGTCAAGCTTGCGCAGCGCGCCGAGTGACATGACCTGAAATCCGCCGGAATCGGTCAGGATCGGGCCGGGCCAGTCCATCATTCTGTGCAGGCCGCCCAGCTTCTGCACACGGTCCGCCGTGGGGCGCAGCATGAGATGATAGGTGTTACCCAGCACGATGCCCGCCCCTGTGGAGCGTACAGCGTCCATCGTCATGCCCTTGACCGTGCCGACGGTGCCGACCGGCATGAAGGTCGGGGTCGGGACTGTACCGTGGCGGGTGTGCAGATGGCCCGCGCGCGCCATGCCGCAGGTCGCCTCAGGCTCCCAGGTCATTTTGGTGGCGTGATCGGTTTTATAATCGCTCATGGTGCGCGCTCCAGCAGGCAGGCATCGCCATACGAATAGAACCGCAATCCGTTGGCGATGGCGTAGGCATAGGCCTCACGCATGGTCTCGGTGCCGCTGAACGCGCAGACGAGCATGAACAGCGTCGAACGCGGCAGATGGAAATTGGTCATCAGCACATCCACCGCCTTGAAGCGATATCCGGGCTTGATGAAAATGGAGGTCTCGCCACGCCACGGAGCGACGGTCCCATCCTCGCGGGCCGCGCTTTCCAGCAGGCGCAGGGAGGTGGTGCCGACGGCTACGATCCGGCCACCACGGGCGCGGGTTTCGTTGATGGCGGCAGCGGTCTCCGCGTCGATTTCACCCCATTCCGCATGCATCTTATGCTCGGCGATCGTGGAGCGGACGGGCAGGAACGTGCCCGCACCGACATGCAGTGTCAGGGTCCGGCGCTGGATGCCTTTTGCGTCCAGTGCTGCCAACACTTCGGGTGTGAAATGCAGGCCTGCCGTGGGCGCTGCGACCGCACCGCGATACTGCGAGAAAATGGTGCGGTAATCCGTATCGTCCTGCTTCGTCGGGCCGAACGGGCGCTCGATATAAGGGGGCAGGGCCAGCGCCCCAACCCGTTCTAGAAACACGTCGAAGTCGTCTCCTTCGACCGAGAAACGGATGCTGACCGCGCCATCGCCTTCATTTTCCACAACGGTCGCCGTGACGGGGTCGTCGCCGAAATGGAGGATGTCCTGCGGCTTCAGCTTGCGGGAATTGCGTGCCAGGGCGTGCCAGCTTCCATCCGCCAGAATACGGTCGAGCGTCAGGCCGATTTTCGCCTCGCCACGCGTGGCGGCAAGCTGGGCGCGGATGACGGCTGTATTGTTGGCAATCAGTAGATCGCCTTCTCGCAGGAAATCCGGGAGGTCGCGGATCACGCGCGGATCCGGCGCCAGACCGGAGCGCACATGCAGCAGTGTGGCGCTGTCACGCGGGCGTGCAGGCTCCGTCGCGATGTGATCGCGGGGGAGTTCGAAATCGAAGGGGGCGAGATCGTCCGTCATGGGAACGTTCTCTAGCAGGTTCGGCCCGTATGAAAACGTCAGACCGGCGGGCCTGACGTATCTTTTTGTGTAGCAGGTGTGCGTTTCAGGCCGAAACGCTGAGCAGATGGCTCGTATCGCTGCTGGAGCTGGAGTTCGAAGATCCCCCAGAGGTCGTCTCGGAAATGATGTTGCCTTGGGCGTCCTCGACGATGGTCGTCGTAGAGCCGTCGGCATTCAGTTTGGTCGTCGTAGTTTCTTGCGTGGAGGAACTGCTGCTGGACGATGAGGACGCGCTGCCCGCGCTGTAAAGGCTGCTCATGGCCGAAGAGCCGATGGAAGAAATGCCTGTCATAATGAAAAGACTCCGTTGGGAAGCAACGAAGACCAGTTTCGGATCAGAAGGTTAAGAAAGGATAAGGACTCCTGTAACCGAGTGATACGGAGTGTATTCGGTTGCGATATTCGCAGCAGTTTCAATCGCAATGACGGTATGATCTGTAATCAAGGCGTTATTTCATGCCGGGAAGTGTTTTCGCTTCCTGCCAGAGTGCTTCCATGGTCGGCAGGTCCTGCTCGGCCATGGTCTGCCCCTTGCGGGCGAGCATGGTTTCCATCGCTTCGAAGCGGCGGGTGAATTTGGTATTGCTCCGGCGCAGGGCCGCTTCGGGGTCGATATTCAGTTTGCGGGCCAGACTTGCCACGGTGAACAGGACATCGCCCAGTTCGTCCTCGATGCGGTCCGGGTCTCCGCCGAGTTCGGCTTTCAGTTCGTCGATTTCTTCATGGACTTTGTCGAGAATCCCGGTGGGATCGTCCCAGTCGAAACCCACGCGGGCGGCACGGCGGCTCAGTTTTGCGGCGCGCATCAGGGCGGGGAGCGGAAGGGCAACACCGGCCAGTGCGCCATATTCGGCCTTGCGCTGACGCTCGGCGTCTTTTTCCCGCTCCCATGTGTCGTCATCCATTGCCGCATCGCCAAAAACATGCGGGTGACGGCGCACAAGCTTGTCGGCAATTATGCCCGCCACAGTCTCAAAATCGAAATGTCCGGCTTCTGAACCCATCTGGGCCTGAAAGACGACCTGAAATAGCAAATCACCCAGTTCATCAGGTATGGCATCGCGGTCGTTACGCGCAATGGCGTCCATGACTTCATAGGCTTCTTCGATTGCGAACGGCGCAATCGTGGCAGGGGTTTGTTCCACGTCCCAAGGGCAACCGCCTTTGGGGGCGCGTAGACGCTTCATGACATCCAGCAGACGGTCGATCTGCCGGGAGGAGGGCTGGGTCATCGAAACATCCTGCTGTTATCGTTCTGCAAGGTTCATACCCGTGTGGTTCTATGGATGAAAGCGCCGGGAAGGGCGGCAACGGGTGACAGCATGACATTCCCGACGTAAAACGACTACCAGACGTTTCGGGTATCGACCGGGGCGGGACGGATTTGCAGACAGGGTGGATGGCGTATGGCTCGCATTTTCATTGATGGGGAAGCAGGCACGACAGGTCTGGGCATTCGCCAGCGGATCGAAGCCCTCCCGGCTTCCTATGGTCTGGAAATCCTGTCCATCGACCATGCGTTGCGCAAGGATATAGCGGCCCGTCGCTCCATGCTCGAGCAGGCCGATATCGCCATCCTGTGCCTACCGGATGATGCGGCCCGGGAGACGGTGACGCTGGCGGAAGGGTTGAACGTCCGGATTCTGGACGCGAGCACGGCACACCGTATTGCGGATGGCTGGGTCTATGGTTTCCCCGAGCTGGACGCGGAACAGGAAGCTGCCATCAAGGGCGCGCGGTTTGTCGCCAATCCTGGTTGCTATCCGACAGGCGCTATTGCCCTGATGCGCCCGCTGGTCCGGTCGGGGCTTCTGCCGGCCCATCATCCTGTTTCCATCAATGCTGTCTCCGGCTACAGCGGAGCAGGGCGTGTGGCGATTGAGGAGCATGAAAAGAACGGCGGTCCGGCTTTCTTCCTTTACGGGCTGAACCTCAAGCACAAGCATTTGCCTGAAATTCGGCATTATTCGGGCTTGACGCGACAGCCGCTGTTCGTGCCGTCGGTCGGGCATTTCCCGCAGGGCATGATCGTTTCCATTCCGCTGCATCTGAAGGACCTGCCGGGGCAGCCTTCGGCCGCAGAACTAGAAGCCGTGCTTCAGGGCGCTTATGCGGGATGTCAACATGTGCGCGTTTTTCCCGACGAGACGCAGCTTGTGGCCGACACACTGGCTAATACTGACGACATGGAGCTGCGTGTTCATCATAATGGCGAGCAGGTCGTCCTGACGGCGCGGCTGGACAATCTAGGCAAGGGGGCTTCAGGCGCAGCTATCCAGAATCTGCTTTTGATGCTGGGGCTTTAGAGTCTGCACTCTGCGGCTCAGATTTTGCGGTCTGGCACTTTCTCCGAGAATGTATTAGAATTCGATTAGCCCGTGCGAGAGTGGCGGAACGGTAGACGCAGTCGGCTCAAAATCGACCGCCGAAAGGCATAGGGGTTCGAATCCCCTCTCTCGCACCATGAGCGGTCATTTCCTGCCGGAATGACCTCAGGACCGATCAGCCCGGAACGAGCATGTCCAAGCCGACTGTCAGACCATCCCGCCCGTTCTTCTCCTCAGGTCCTTGCGCCAAGCGCCCCGGATGGTCGTTGTCCGGTCTGGACCAAGCCCTGTTGGGTCGTTCGCACCGTGCACCAGAAGGTCGCGCGCGTCTCAAGGAAGTTATCACACGCTCGAAAGATGTGCTCGGTATCCCGTTGGACTGGCGCGTCGGCATTGTTCCAGCTTCCGATACGGGGGCTGTGGAAATGGTCCTGTGGGCGCTCGCGGGTGAGCGCGGAATTGACGTTCTGTCCTTTGAAAGCTTCTCCGGAACTTGGGCGCAGGATCTGCGCGACGTTCTGAAAATCGAGGATCTGCGGGTTTTGGACGCGCCGTATGGTGAACTGCCCGACCTGACGAAAGTGGAGTGGGACCGCGATGTCGTCCTGACATGGAACGGCACGACGTCGGGCGTCTGCATCCCAGATGCCAGCGCCATTCCGACTGAGCACGGAGGCCTTGTCATCTGCGATGCAACCTCCGCAGCTTTTGCGATGGACCTGCCCTGGGACCGGCTCGATATCGTGACATGGTCCTGGCAGAAGGCGCTGGGAGGTGAGGCCGCGCATGGCATGGTGGCGCTGAGCCCTCGTGCCGCGGCCCGTCTGGCTCAGCCATCGCCGCGTCCGCTGCCCAAGATTTTCCGTTTGGCCAACAAGAAGGGCCTGATCGAAGCTATTTTCGAAGGTGATACGATTAACACGCCGTCAATGCTCTGCGTCGAGGACGCTTTGGACGGTCTGCGCTGGGCTGAACAGATTGGTGGTCTTCCGGCCCTGAAGGCCCGTTCGCAGCAGAATCTGGCTGCCGTGACGAAATGGATTGGGACAGCTGACTGGGTGTCCTTTCTGTCTGTCGGGGAAGAGACGCGTTCTAGCACATCGATTTGCCTGAAAATCACGGCGCCGTGGTTTGAAAGCCTGTCTGCCGCAGAGAAAGGCAAGGCCGTCAAGCATCTGACGGATCTCGTGGCGAAGGAAGGTGCGGGTTACGATCTCGCGTCCTATCGGGATGCTCCGGCCGGTTTGCGGATCTGGGGTGGTGCCACGGTCGAGACGGCCGATATCGAGGCGCTGTTGCCTTGGCTCGACTGGGCTTATGAGCAGACTCGCGCGGACTTCTCTGCATGAGCCTGTATTCCGAGACACCGAGTGCCGCTCTACTGCCGTCCGGATTTGCTGATCTTCTTCCCGGTGAAGCCGAAGCGGAAGCCCGCGGTATTGCCAGCGTGATGGAAGCTTTTTCCCGTCATGGCTATCAGCGTGTCCGTCCACCCCTGTTGGAATTCGAGACGTCGCTGCTTGGTGGATCGGGGGAATCCCTCGCTCCCCAGACCTTCCGTTTGATGGACCCGAATTCGCACCGCATGATGGCGCTGCGTCCGGATATGACCACGCAGATCGCCCGCATTGCGAGCATCCGCCTTCAGGGTGCGCCGCGCCCGCTGCGTCTGTCCTATTCGGGTAGTTGCATTGTTGTTGGAACGCCGGGCCGTGAAGCTGACCGTCAGATTTCTCAGGCCGGGATCGAACTGATTGGCCCCGACAGCGCTCAGGCCGATGCGGAGGTCATAGCTCTTGGCGCGAAGGCGCTCGCTGAACTCGGAATTGAAGGCGTGTCCTTCGACCTGTCTATGCCAGCTCTGGCACTGGGTCTGATCGAGGACGTCATTCCCAAAGCCGATCGTGAACCGCTGCTGCATGCGCTGGACCGCAAGGATGCCAGTGCTGTAGCCGAGTTGGGTGGCCCGATCGCCGGGATTCTGGCGCTCATGCTCCGCGCCGCCGGTCCTGCTGACCGTGCGCTAGATCTGCTTGCCTCGTTAGATTATCCTAAGGAGGTTGTCGGGCACTTCGAGCGTCTGGCTGCATCTGTGGCCGCGATCCGTGAGCGCAGTCCAGATCTGCGTCTGACGATTGATCCCGTCGATTTTCGTGGATGGCGCTATCATACTGGCCTGTGCGTGACGGTCTTTTCCACGGCTTCCCGCGAGGAGCTGGGACGTGGCGGTCGTTATCTGGCCGGGCAAGAGCCTGCCTGTGGCCTGACGCTTCGTCCGCAGGCTCTTCTGCGTGCAGCTCCGGTGTCTGCGTCGCGTCCGCGCTGCTATGTTCCGGTTGATCTCGATGCGGCCAGCCTTTCAGCGCTTCATGCGTCTGGTTACGCCACGGTGTCTGCCCTGTCCCATGACGAGGATCCGGTCGTTCAGGCGCGGCATCTGCGGTGCGCCCATGTCTGGAAGGGTGGTGCGGCTCAGCCGCTCTGATCCATCGTTTCTTTTCGTCTTTCTCCAGTCTCGTCAGTTCTAGGAAGTCAGCTCATGTCCAACGTCACCGTGATCGGAACCCAGTGGGGAGATGAGGGTAAAGGCAAGATCGTCGACTGGCTCGCCAGCCGTGCCGACATCGTTGTTCGCTTTCAGGGTGGTCACAACGCCGGTCATACGCTGGTCGTGGGCGATCAGGTTTACAAGCTGTCGCTGCTGCCCTCGGGTCTGGTTCGTGGCAAGATCGGCGTGATCGGCAATGGCGTCGTCGTGGACCCGAAGGCTCTGATGACCGAAATCGACCGCGTGACGGCGCAGGGTCTGGTTGTTACACCAGAGACGCTGTGGATTGCTGAGAACGCTCCGCTGATCCTGCCGGTACATGGCGCGCTCGATCGTGCGCGTGAAGCTGCCCGTGGTGAGCACAAGATCGGCACGACCGGTCGTGGCATCGGCCCGGCTTATGAGGACAAGGTCGCCCGTCGTGCCATCCGCATCTGCGACCTGGCCGAGCCCGAGACGCTGGACTGGAAGCTGGACGAACTGCTCCTGCACCACAACACGCTGCTCGCCGGTCTGGGTGCCGAGACGTTCACGAAGGGGCAGCTCAAGGACTTCCTGACCGAGATCACGCCGCGCCTTTTGCCGTTCTCCTGCCAGGTCTGGGACCGTCTGGACGAAGCCCGCCGTGCCGGTCGTCGCATCTTGTTTGAAGGCGCGCAGGCTGTCATGCTGGACGTCGATCATGGCACCTATCCGTATGTCACGAGTTCCAACACTGTTGCGGCTGTTGCAGCATCGGGCAGCGGCGTCAGCCCATCTTCCGTGGGGTTCGTGCTCGGAATTGCCAAGGCCTATACGACCCGCGTGGGCGAAGGACCGTTTCCGACCGAATTGCATGATCAGACCGGCCGGACTCTTGGTGAGCGTGGCCATGAATTTGGTACTGTCACTGGCCGTCCCCGCCGTTGCGGCTGGTTCGATGCGGTTCTGATCCGGCGTGCCGTTCGCGTCGGTGGCGTCAGCGGCATCGCCCTTACGAAGCTGGACGTGCTGGATGGTCTGGATGAGATCTCCATCTGCGTCGGCTATGAACTGGACGGCAAGAAGATCGAGACGTTCCCGTCCGCTCCGGGCGCACAGGCCCGCGTCAAGCCGGTTTACGAGACGATGCCGGGCTGGAAAGAGACAACCGCAGGCGCTCGTTCCTGGGCTGAACTTCCTGCGCAGGCCATCAAATATGTCCGTCGCATTGAAGAACTGATCGAAGCGCCGGTGACGCTGCTTTCCACAAGCCCGGAACGCGACGACACCATTCTAATGCGCGATCCGTTCGAAGACTGATCTCCCAGTCCCGGAATCGGTCGTTGCATTAACGAAGTCTCAATCCCTGTCCGGCACAAAAGACCGGATAGGGAAACAACGGGACTTCAATGGCCGACACTCAGGCAGATAACAGCCAGGAACTGCTCATCGCCGAGCGGTATCTGATCAGCCTGGACCGCAAACAGCCCGATCTCGGCGGCTGTGCGACTTATGGAGCCCAGGACATGACGGTATCCGGGGCGTCCTATCTGGCCCTGGCTCCTTTCGCGCCTTCTCCCCGGCTTACCGAAATCATGTTCTTTCGTCATGAAAGCGTGATTTCCATCCAGACCCACGAATATTCTCAGGGCACCTTGTGGTTGCTCTGTCCTCATCCCCCCGGTCCCTCGCTTGCGGAAGGGCTGGGGTTGTGGACGGAGAACCAGCTGATCGACGGCGTCATCCGTCCGATGGCGGTGCTTCTTCAGCGGCTGGAGGCCGAAAAGCTGACATGCCGCAGCATCCGTCCTGATAACCTGTTCGTTGGGCAGGGGTTGCACAAGGTCGTGCTTGGACCTCTGGGAGTGGCCGCACCGGGTGAAAAACAGCCCATTCTTTTCGAACCCCTGTCTTCAGCTGTCTGCCGCCCCTCCGCCCGCGGTGAGGGGACGATGGATTGCGACGTTTTTTCGCTGGGGGTCGTTATTCTTGCGCTCGCTATCGGAAAGCTCCCTCTTGAAGGCCTCTCCGATACGGATATTCTCAAGCGGCGTTTCGAAATCGGTACACCCGCCGCCTACATGGACGGCCATAACGTGCCGGTCGGGCTCCGCTCGCTTCTGACGGCGATGCTGTCCGATGATCCTGTCAGCCGCCCTTCGCCACGCGATCTTGTGACGATTGCGCCCAGCAAGGTCTTTACGGTCCGTCCGGTCATTCCTGCGCGTATCCCCCTCATGATCGGGGGAAATGCCGTCTACACCCCTCAGGCCCTCGCCTGGTATGCGGGGCGGCACCCTGCGGAATTCTCCGTATTGCTGCAAAGAAAAGTCGTCAGCAACTGGTTGGTGCGCGAGCTGGAACTCTCCGTCATGGCGGGGCTGATCGAACAGGCGAGTGCCTCATTCCTTCCGGCCGGTGGCAGCAAGATGGTTGATCCTGCTACGATGGTCATCACGCATGCGATTTCCGTCCTCGATCCTGCCGCGCCCATGTTCTGGGGTGGTACCTGGTTCTGGCCTGAGGCGCTTCCCCAGATGGTGGTTCAGGCAACGGTTCAGCCTTCCACTCCGGATGAAGAGCGGACGGTCCGGAATGTTCTGAGTTTCATGATGGCTAATCCCGATGCCTTCATGTCCGCCCATCTGCCTCAGCGGCAGAGCCATCAAATTACCACCCTGTCCGTGGCGGCACGACGCATTGGAACCAGAGGGGGGGATCTGGTCAGACGTTTCCCGTATGAGCTGAACAGATTTCTGCCCTGCCTTTCAAAGAGATGTCTGGAGGCCCGGATTTCCTTGCCGGAAGGGCTGTTGCAATGGCTGAACCGGCATGTGGGCATTGAGGATCTGCCGGACGAGGTTCTGGGACGGAACGGCTTTCTGGATGATCAGATGCGTTCCTTTCTTGAAGCGAACTGCGCGCGTCAGGGAATCGTTCCGCTTTCTCAGTCGCAGAAAGCGGGCTTGCCAGGCTGGCTCGCCGATTTGACCGTGCTTGCGGCCGTACAGAGGAAATTCGACCGGACGCCGCTTAGTTTTTTGGCGCAGCGGGCCTTGCCGCTTCTGGAAACGGAACTACGTCAGTGGCGGAGCAAGGCATCGCGTGCTCGCCGACGCGTGCGTCTTGGTAAGGCGGCGGAAGACGGAAATCTCGGCACGTTTCTGGCGATCGTCAATGATCCGACGGGTCTTCAGCTGGATCAGCGTCAGGCCCAGGAAGCCGAGGCAGAAATCAGCAATCTGATGCGTGTTCTCGATGAAGCGCCCGAGCGTAAGGCCGCCAAGGATCGTGAAGCACGCAATTCGGGAGAATTCTTTTCACTTCTGACAGGCATTGCCGTGGCAATGGTGAGTATCTGGCTGGAGTTCTGTCGGTGAGGAGGACCCATGACGCCCGTTAGACAGGCAGAGCCGGAATCGCTCCGGGCCCCGGGATTCCGCTGGTGGCACGGGATTATCATCGGGCTGCTGCTCTCCTATGTTCCTGGAAGTCTGGTGGTTGCAGGCGTTCTGCTGTTTCCCTTGGTCGCCCTGAAGCTTGTTGACCCCAATGCTGACGGTCAGCGGATCATGATCGTGTTGTTCTATGTCGGCGCTGCCATGGTACATCCTCTGCACGAGGCCTGGGCTGCAAACGGAGACTGGGAGACGTGTATCGCGCAGATCACGCAGCCCGTTACGCTGGCACTGGACTGGCTTGCCGTTGGGGCGGCCTGGCTCGTGGCGGAAGCCTCGGCCATTAGCGGCCGGCTTTGGAACGCGGAAATTGCGCGACGCGAGCGTAAATCCATCGAAAAACGCATCGCGTATCTTCAGGAAGAGTGGATGTCCTCGGATGAGGATGCGCCTGCGACCTAATCTGCAGGCCGCAGAATTTAGCGCCTTACGTAGAAGGCGTTTCGTCGGTTGAGGTTTCCAATAGTCTGGATGCCAGATCGTTGGAGCCACCGACTAAGCCTTTTGCATATTCCTGAGCCGAGAAAGGGCGCAAATCCTCGGCTTGTTCTCCAACACCGACCATGTGGACTGGCAGTTTGAACTGCTCCGCAAGTGCCACAACAATCCCGCCGCGGGCGGAACCATCCAGTTTGGTCACGATCAGTCCGGTTACATTCACCAGTTCACGGAAGACCCGCACCTGTTCTATGGCGTTCTGTCCAGTCGTTGCATCCAGAACCAGCAGGACGGAGTGGGGCGCTGTTTCATCGAATTTCCGCATGACACGGATGATCTTGGCCAGTTCCTCCATCAGCGCGCCCTTGTTGTGTAGGCGCCCTGCAGTGTCGATCAGAAGAAGGTCGGTTCCGGCTTCGGTTGCGCGCTTGAGGCCGTCATAGGCCAGGCCTGCAGCATCGGCGCCATGTTTGCCGGCGATGACGGGCACGTTGGCGCGCTTGCCCCAGACTTCAAGTTGTTCGACGGCAGCGGCACGGAACGTATCTCCCGCCACCAGCATTACGGATTTGCCTTCTTCCATATAATGACGAGTCATCTTGCCGATCGTGGTGGTCTTGCCGACGCCGTTGACGCCGACAACCAGAATGACGTGGGGTTTCTTCTTCGGATCGGGCTCGAGGGGAATGGCTACTGGTTCAAGGACGCGAGCGATCTCGGTTGCAAGCGTCTCGCGGATTTCGTCGCTGGTGACGTCCTTGCCAAAGCGCGTACTGCGGAAGTTCTCGATGACGCGCTCGGCCACGGCAGGTCCGAGGTCAGCTGCAATCAGCTCGTCCTCGAGCTCCTCAAGAGCTGTTTCATCCAGCTTGCGATGCGTGAAGACGGCGCCGAGACGCGAGCTCGACCGCGAAAGACCCTGTTTGAGTCGTGAGAAAAATCCAGCCATGCATGGGAGTTCGGACAGGTCGCGCCGAACGTCAAGGGTATAGGAAGATCTGAACGCGTTTCAGTTGCGGATTTCGGCTAGAAGTGTCCCATTTTCCAGTGCCGTGGCGCGAACGGGCACGAAACTGCCGCGGATTGGCGCAGATGCGGTTCCGGTCAGACGCACGGCGGCAAACTCCGGCGAATGGCCGCGATCTGGTGTCTCGACCAGAATATTGAACTCGGTGCCGATGAGACGTTGCAGGAAACGGTCACGGTTTGCCTCGCCGATGTCGCGCAGACAGGCTGCGCGTTTCTGGCGCTCAGCATTGGGGACGGCTGGCATGCGAGCGGCGGGCGTTCCGGGGCGTTCGCTGTAAGGGAAGACATGAAGGAAGGGAATCTGCTGTTCTTCGATAAAAGTGCGCGTTTCCTCGAACAGAGCATCCGTTTCCGTGGGAAAGCCCGCGATCAAATCGGCCCCGATGCCTGCCCCTGGGCGGACGGACCGGACGCGGCGCAGCGTTGCCGCGACCCCGGCTGTATCATGGCGGCGCTTCATGCGCTTGAGAATGAGATCCGATCCTGCCTGCAGGGACAGGTGCAGATGCGGCATCAGGCGGGGTTCGTTTTCAAGCAGCCACCACAGATCTGTATCCCCCGTCTCTACATCCAGAAGAACAGGGTCGATGGAGGAGAGGCGCAGTCGTCGTATGCCTTCTACGCGGCGCAGCAGTTCACGACATAACGTGCCCAGCCCCTTACCTTCGAACCCTTGCCATGAAGCGATGTCCACGCCGGTCAGGACAATTTCCTGATGCCCGGCTTCGACCAGTGCTTCGGCGCGCGTGATGGCGTCCTCAATGGGCGTGGAGCGGGAGTCTCCACGCCCATACGGGATGATGCAGAAGGTGCAGCGGTGATCGCAGCCCTGCTGGACTTGAAGAAGGGCGCGTACGTGACGGGATGGTGGCAGGTTTGCGCTGGTATCCCCCCAGATGGCGGGCTTAAGTTTGTCTTCATTGGACACAACGCGAACAACGCCCGGTAGCTCGGCCCAGCGGTCTGGTGCGATGTCGGAAGCGCAGCCCGTCACGACGATTTTTGCATCCGGATTTTCGCGATGCGCCCGTCGAATGGCCTGCCGTGCCTGTCGCTCGGCCGTAGTGGTTACGGCACAGGTATTAACGATGATGGTGTCGGTCTGGCCGCGCGCATGATGGGCCATGCCATCGCTCTCATGGGCGTTGAGGCGGCAGCCGAATGTCAGAATGGAGGCGGTCACGCGGTCGTCCCGTGGAAGACCGTGACGGCGGGGCCTGTCATGAGAACATGTCCGTCTTCACGCCATGTAATGCGCAGGTCCCCGCCATCCATCGTGACCGTACAGGTCCGTTCGGTGAGACCGCGACGAACAGCGTTCACGACGGCGGCGCAAGCTCCCGACCCGCAGGCGAACGTCAGGCCAGCTCCGCGTTCCCAGACGCGCAGACGCATGTGTGTGTGGGAAAGGATTTGCGCGAAACCAATATTGGCGCGTTCCGGGAAGAGGGGATTCCGTTCGAGCTCCGGCCCCAGTTCTTCTGCGCGGGAAACATTCCCAAACAGCGTGGCGTGCGGATTGCCCATCGAGCAGGCGGCCGCGTCATGCAGCGGCAGGTGCAGCGTATCACAGGCGCGGGACAGTGGCACGTCTTGCCAGTCCAGTCGGGGTGTCCCCATATCGACGGTAAAGAGATCGCCATCCTGTGCCGTGGGGAGAAGGCCGGCAGCCGTCTGGAGCGTGGGCGTACCCCCAACGAATTTCACCACGCAGCGGGACGCATTGCCGCAAGCTCCGGCTTCTGAACCGTCGGGATTGAAGAAACGGACATGCACGTCCGCACCGTGCAGGGTCGGCGGTGTGAGCAGAACCAGCTGGTCGCAGCCGATTCCGAAGCGTCGGTCGCACAGGTTGCGGATGGTGGGGGTATCGAGCGCGGGATCGTTCTGACGGGCGTCGATCACGACGAAATCGTTGCCCAGACCGTGCATTTTCGTAAAGGAGAGGCTCATGGTGGCTTCTCTCATAAAGCATCCCGTGGGTTGACGCACGGGGAACATGCCCTCATTTCGGCTGCTGGATCAGAAGGAGTGGACATGAGCGGCCCGGAACAGCTTGAAGGAATGCACGCAGCTGCGTTCACGCGTGCGAACAACGAGCCTGATACGATTTTCCATGCGCAGCGTATCCCGGATTCGCTGATGGACATGGGGGCACAGACAGCCGTGACAGCTCTGTATCAGACGGCCCTGCCGGTCGGTGGGGCGGTTCTGGATCTGATGGCAGGCGCTCTCAGCCATTATCCGGAGGAAGCGAAGTTCCAGCGTATGGTCGGGCTCGGGATCTTCAAAGGCGCCCTAGATGCCAATCCTGTGCTGGGCGAGCGTGTGGTGCAGGATCTCAATGAGGACACGGTGCTGCCGTTCGGGGATGATAGCTTCGATGCGGTGACGCTATGCGACGGGTTGGCCTATCTGACGCAGCCGCTGGCAGTGCTGACGGAAGTCGTGCGTGTCCTCAAGCCCGGTTCCCCGCTGATTTTGACATTTTCCGACCAGTTTCATGCAGCGAAGGCCGTGGCGATTTGGCAGGCGCTTGAGCCGGCAGATCGCGTGCGTCTGGCCAGTGTGCTGATGTCCCGTGCCGGACTGGCCGATCTGGATACGGGCGAGGTTGTGCCGCCTGAGGATCTCACGGCATGGCGCGATACGGTGCATGCGGTGATCGGGCGTAAGCCGAGGAACTGAACAGGGCGGGGACTGCATTCCGGGTGCCGGACGGAGCGGGAAGAACAAGATAAATCCGTTCCATACGTTCTTTCTGGCATTTTCGAGTGGAAGTCTTTATGCAGCGGCATTCCAGCCGCCGCATCCTGTCGTCGGCGTGACGTTTGCCGAGTGTTCATAAAATATGCCTTTTCCCGATACCCATCCTGCCCTTAAGCGCGCCCTTGAGGCACGTGGCTACGAACAGCTGACTCCTGTTCAGGAAGCCGTTCTGCAGCCGGGGCTGGACGAGCGCGACCTGCTGGTTTCCGCGCAGACGGGGTCGGGCAAGACCGTCGCCTTCGGCCTGGCCATCGCTCCGACCCTGCTCGGAGACGCCGATCGCCTTCCGCCGTCCCCTCAGCCCATGGCGCTTGTAATTGCGCCGACGCGTGAGCTGGCGCTTCAGGTCCAGTCCGAACTCAAATGGCTCTATGCCGAAACCGGCGCCCGCATCGCGAGCTGCATTGGCGGCACCGATGCCCGCAGTGAAGCCCGTGAGCTGAACCGTGGCGCCCATATCGTGGTCGGAACCCCCGGCCGCCTGTGCGACCACCTGTCGCGTGGCTCGCTTGACCTGTCCGCCCTGCGCTGCGTCGTGCTCGATGAAGCTGACGAAATGCTGGATATGGGCTTTCGCGAGGAGCTGGAGCAGCTTCTCGATGCCGCCCCGGCCGAGCGCCGTACACTGCTATTCTCGGCAACGATCGCCCGCGAGATCGCCTCGCTGGCACGCCGTTACCAGAAGAATGCCGAGCGTATCGACACGGTTTCGGGTGCCAAGCAGCATTCCGACATCACCTATCGTTGCGTCATCACGCAGCCGCAGGAAATTGAGCGCTCGCTCGTCAACGTGCTTCGTTTCTACGAGAGCCCGACGGCCATGGTGTTCTGCAATACCCGCATGATGGTCAATCAGGTGCAGGCCGCCCTGCTTGAGCGCGGTTTTGCGTCCGTCGCCATTTCCGGCGAGATGGGCCAGAACGAGCGCAGCCGTGCGATCGAGAGCTTGCGCTCCGGTCAGGCCCGTGTCTGCGTTGCGACTGATGTTGCAGCCCGTGGTATTGACGTGCCGGCCCTGAGCCTCGTGATTCATGCGAGCATTCCGACGGCGGCCGAAACCTTGCTGCATCGCTCGGGCCGTACGGGGCGTGCAGGTCGCAAGGGCACCAGCGTGCTGATGGTTCCGTTGAACCAGCGTCGCCGGGCCGAGCGCCTGCTTCAGATGGCGAAGATCCAAGCCGAATGGGAAGCCGTTCCCACGGCCGATGCGATTGCCGAGCAGGACAAGACCCGTCTGATGGACGATCCGATCCTGACCAATGCCGTGGACGACATGTCCGACGAGCTGGTCAACCAGCTGGTTGAGAAGTACGACGCCACCAAGCTTGCAGCGGCTCTGGTTGGTCTGTATCGTGCGCGTCTGCCGAAGGTTGAGCAGATCCGCCCGATGTCCGTTGAGGCGCCGCGCCGCACGGAGCGTGGCGAGCGTGCACCGCGCGAAGAGCACACCATGTCCGGTGAATGGTTCAAGATGGGCGTTGGTCGTACCGAGCGTGCCGATCCGAAGTGGCTGATCCCGCTGATCTGCCGTCTGGGTGGTGTGCAGAAGCGCGAAATTGGTAGCATCCGTATCGATCAGGAACAGACCTATTTCCAGATCGCGGATGAGAGCGTGGCTCGCTTCAAATCCTGCCTCGCCGGCGCGGAAGCCGACGAAGTGACGATCGAGCCGTCCGAGGCCCCTGCCGGTGGCATGGGCCCCCGTGGTCGTAACCCGGGTGAAGGTAAGCGCTTTGGCGGCGGTGGCCGTTCGGGCGGTGGCTTCAAGGGCGGTCCGCGCGGTGGTGCCGGCGGCGGTTACAAGGGGCGCGGCGGTTCGGGCTATGGTCGTCCGAAGCCCGCAGCCGGTGATGGCCCGCGCGGTGACGGTTCGAGCCGCAAGCGCCGTTCCTGATCCGTCTTTCACGATCTGAAATGTAGAATCCCGCCGGAGCAGGTCTTCGGCGGGGGTTGTTTTTTCAGGCGTCGGGCAGGAGGGCTACCAGTTCCCGGACACGCTCTAGAATTTCCCTGACCGGAAGCGGGAGGGCGGCACCGTCGGTATGGTTTTCCCGTGCCGCCCCTGTCTGGAAGACATCCGCCCAGTATTTCAGCCCGCCCTGTGTCGCCATGGCGGCAAAGCAGGGATTGATGTGATGGGACGGAACGAGTTCGTAAACGAGAGTTCCCGGCTGACACCAGGCGATATTGGCCATGCCGGCCCCCAGCATTCCCATGACCATCCCGGCGTCGCTGAATAGGTTGATCTGCTCGGATAGCGACAGCGTTTCGGGCTGCACGCGTTCAAAGCCGAGTTTTTCCAGCTCTGCCGCCAGTTCGGTTTCATTGGGAACGTGCCGGTTGGCTGAACTGCCACGCTCGATATAGAGCCTTCGTCCAGCAGATGGCGCTGTGGCCCCTGCAGCCTGACGCAGCCGCGCATAGGCGTCGTGGGATACGTTCGAGACCGCGAAATCGGCACTGCCATTGATGAAGGTGATGTAGTCGAGGCTTTTAAAGGCGTACTGCCGTCCCTGTTGCAAATGGATATGAACGTCACTGCTCAGGTCCAAAAGCTCAAGCGTCTCGAACTGCCACGGATGCATATGTTCGGGCAGGACAAGGCGGACTGGCCTGCCTGACTGTGACAAGACATGCAGGGTGGGGATCGTATGGGCGACCCAGTGATAGAAGTTCGAGGCCCAGTGATCGACACAGTTTGCGGTCACACCCTTGAAAGGTGCGCAACAGACGATATCTGCAGGACGCAGCTTTAGGTGACGTACAGCTTCCGGATTCTGGACATAGGCGGTTTCAGCGATCGGATGATCTGTATACAACAGCGTCATCAGCGGCTGGTCCAGCACGACGTCGTGCAAGGTAAACTGACTGATCGTAACCGGCGTGCTCTCCCAGTTCCGGAACGGGTTGCGTTCCGGATGGCTCAGGGCAGAGGCGCAGGGCGTTGGAACAGGTCGGACGAGACAGCTTTCGAGAACAGTCGTGCTGCGCGCAATCTCTGCCAGAGTGGCTGGTGGAGAAAAAAGGCGCCTGAGACGGGAGAGAAGCAGCATGGTCAGGATCAGACGGTCTTGGCCGCGCCTTTCAGTAGGGCCTGCTGGGCGTTCTTGAGCGCATCAGACATTTTCTGTTCCGGCTGCTTGAGGTGCAGGCTTTCGAGCGTCTCCAGCAGCGCTTCGGCCACGAGAACGCGAGCAAGCCATTTATGGTCCGCAGGGATGACGATCCAGGGGGCGTCCGGTGTTGCGGTCGCACGGATAGCCTCTTCATAGGCTGCGGTATAATGCGGCCAAAATTCGCGTTCCGTCAGATCCGACGGGCTGAACTTCCAGCGCTTTTCTGGATGGTCCAGCCGTTTGAGCAGGCGCAGGCGCTGTTCTTCTGGCGAAATATGCAGGAAAAGCTTGAGAACGAGGATGTTCTGCCGGTGCAGATAGCTTTCGAAGTTCCGCAGATCTTCCAGACGATGATCCCAGAAATCCGGAAGGTTCGGATTGAGGCCGCGGGCCCGGACCATGTCCGGATGAACGCGCTCTACCAGAACGTCTTCATAATGGCTGCGGTTGAAGATTCCGATCTCACCGCGCGATGGAACGGCGAGATGGATGCGCCACAGATCGTCATGGCGCGTTGAGATTCCGGTAGGGGCCTTGAAGGATGTAACGTGCACACCCTGTGGGTTCAGACCGGAGAACGCGTGCCGGATCGCGCCATCCTTGCCGGCAGTGTCCATGCCCTGAAGTACGACCAGAATACCGTGGGTGGCATAGGCTGCCAGCCGCTGCTGCAGGACGGACATCCGGTCTACACAGTCGCGGATACGGGTGCGGGATTCGTTTTTCTGACGACAGAATTTGTCGTTCGTTGGGATGGAGGACAGACGAAACTTCTTGCCGTCCGTGATGCGAAGCTGGGGGGGGAGGCCGATTTCAACCGACATGACGGTTCACCGCAAGCCCACCCGATGCCTGACAGACCGGCATCATTTCCAGATAATTGACGTTCACGTGCCAGGGGAGGCCGATGAGCCATGAGACGGTTTCGGCAATGTCTGCGGGGGTCAGAGGTGTCGTGTCCTTGTAGACCGCGGCCGCCTTGCTCTCGTCGGCGAGACGCACATTGCTGAATTCGCTGCCGCCGCACAGGCCGGGTTCGATATTGGTCACGCGAACCCGTGTGCCGAGCAGGTCCGTCCGAAGGTTCTGGGTGAACTGATGAACGAAAGCTTTCGTCGCACCATAGACGTTGCCACCGGTATAGGGATACGTTCCGGCCGTGCTACCTAGCGCGATGATGTAACCTGTATTGCGTTCCACCATGCCCGGCAGCAGCGCGCGCGTCAGTTCCACGACCCCGGAGACGTTTGTGGCGATCATCGTCTCCCAGTGATCGGGCACGGCGTCCTGTGCGGGCTCCATGCCGAGCGCCAGCCCTGCATTGTTTACGAGCACGTCGATATCTTGCCACTCTTCCGGCAGTGCAGCAGGGAGGCTGCGCAGCGCGTCACGGTCAGTCATGTCGAGCGTGAAAGGCAGGACGCTCTCGCCCAGTTCATCCTTGAGCGCTTCCAGACGATCCTTGCGGCGACCGGTCGCGATGACGCGATGGCCTTCGCGGACGAGGCGTGTTGCGATCGCGTGCCCAAAACCCGCGGTGGCACCAGTAACGAGAACAGTGAGAGGCATGGCAATCTCCAGACAGACAGCGTGCGCCCGGCAGGCGCGGTTTGGGGAGTCGGTTCAATGACCTGGTCCGGGGGACCCGGTTCAATGACATTGGATGTTATTAACACTCCTGAAGGCAAACGCTTGCAATACGGGAAGGGATGCACCCATGTTGGCAGGCATGAAGAAAACACTCGACGGACGCACTGACAACCTGACGGACTCCTCTCCTGCCGAACTAGGGCTGACGGGAAAACTTCTCGTGGCCGCCCCGGCTCTGGCGGAGACATTCTTCGAACGTACGGTCATCTATGTCTGCGCCCATTCGTTACAGGATGGCGCGATGGGGCTGATCGTCAACCGTCGTCTGTCCCAACCGGGTCTGGATGATCTTTTTGCCCAGCTTGGAATCGAACCGAACCCGCCGGAGCGGCGGATCGGTGTCTGCATGGGTGGCCCTGTCGAGCATTCGCGGGGCTTCGTCCTGCATTCGGCGGACTGGGCCGGGGAAGGCAGTCTCGATGTCGATGGCCAGACGAGCCTGACTGCCAGTCTGGATATTCTGCGCGAACTGGCTACGGGTCAGGGACCGAAACGGGCGATGATGGCGCTTGGCCATGCGGCCTGGTCGTCGGGGCAGCTTGAGCAGGAAATTCTGCGCGACAGTTCCTGGTTCGTGGCCCCGGCAATGGACGACATCGTCTTCGGGACAGATCACGCCCGGAAATGGAGAAAGGCGCTAGAGGCCATCGATATCGATCCTCTTCTTTTTTCAGCGTCTGTCGGGGAAGCCTGATCAGTCCTCACCCCTCACAACAGGACCGCAGCATGAGCGCACCTTACAGTCTTTATCTTTATGAACACTGCCCGTTTTGCACCAAGGCGCGGATGATTTTCGGGCTGAAGAACATTCCTTATGAGCAGCGCATCCTACTCAATGATGATGTGGACGGACCGGTTCGTATGGTGGGCCGGAAGGTCGTGCCCATCCTTGAAGAAGACGGAACATTCATGCCCGAGAGCATGGATATCGTCACCCATATCGACGGGATAGGAACTCCGGTCCTGACAGGAGAGACACGCTCCGAGATCGCGGACTGGCTACAGAAAGCGGCCAAGCCGCTCTATCGCCTCTTCCTGCCCCGCGCTGCTTCAGCACCTCTGCCGGAGTTCGCCACGACATCCGCGCGCGCTGGGTTCATTCAGCGCAAGGAGCCTTCCGTCGGATCGTTCAGCGCCCTTCTGGTGGACGGGACTCCTGAACTGGCGGAACTGAACGTGTTGCTGAAGGAGCTGGTGGGTCTGATCCGTGCATCGGACGCTGTCAATGGAGCGCTCTCCACGGACGATATCCACCTGTTCGCGCATCTGCACAGCCTGTCGCTGATTCGCGGCGTCGTGTATCCCCCGGAGGTAGAAGCCTACCGCCAGACACTGTCGAAGCGGTCCCGCGTGGAACTGTTCGATGACATGGCAGTCTGAACTGGGCGGTCTGAACCGAAGATTTTCTGTGGAAAAGGCCGGATTTTATGATCCGGCCTTTTCTATGTCTGCGGGACGACGATTATTTTCCGGGCTGAAGAACCGCGTGCAGGAACTGCTCCCGCCGCTGGGCCACCCGAGCGCGGATGACCGGATCAGGCAGCATGTGCGTGCCTGGCAGTAGGAGCAGGTCATAGGGTTTGCCGGCATGAAGCAGGGCCTGCGTCAGCTTCATGGTGTTTTCGAAATAGACGTTGTCGTCCGTGATGCCATGCATGAGCAAAAGCGGCTGTTGCAGCGTGTCGGCATAAGCCAGGACATTGCTCTTGTGATAGCCTTCCGGGTCGTCCTGCGGGGTGCCGAGATAACGCTCGGTATAGGCCGTGTCGTAATCCGCGAAATCAACCGGCGGTGCGCCAGCCACGCCGACCTTGAACACATCCGGTCGGCGAATGGTCGCCATGGCAGTGAAATAGCCACCAAAGGACCAGCCATGTACGCCGACGCGGGAGAGATCCATTTCATGGTAGCGCTTGCCGAGCGCCTGAAGTCCGTCCACCTGATCCTGAAGTGGAAGGTCGATCAGGTTGCCCTTGATGGCCCGCTCGAAATCATGATCGCGCCCCGGCGTTCCACGTCCGTCGAGCGTGACGACGATATAGCCCTGATTGGCAAGGCACTGATCATCCAGAAAAGCTGTTGGCGTATCGCGCACCAGCTTCACGCCCGGCCCGGCATAGACGGACAGCACGACCGGATAATGTTTTGAGGCGCTGAAATGGTCCGGCCGAATAATGGCTGCGTCCAGATCACGCGCCCCTGCGGTCGTGAACTCGACATGAACCGGAAGTTTCGGCGTCTGCGCCACACCCGGAAGGGTTGCGACGACATGGCCTGCCGTATCCCGCACCAAAGTCTGGCGCGTGCCCGCGGCACTGGCGAACGTATCCACCATGGCCGTGTGCGTGCCGTTGGTGACATGGATGTTGTGAATGCCGCGCTCCGTCACGAATGGTGTAACGGCCCTGGTTTTCAGATCGATATGCACGACCTCGTTGTCCAGCCGGTTGGCGCGGACTGTCACCGTAAGGCTGTTGTGTTCGGCGTCGTAATCGTTGAGGGCGATATAGGACAGGCCGGGCGGCGTCAGGACGCGCTGGAGTTTTCCGTCCGGGGTATGGAGTTCGAGCTGCCAGTCTTTGCCTCGGTCTGCGGCCCAGAGAAAGCCTGCGTTGTTGTCGAGGAAGACGGGCAGGTTGTGGCCGCCGGATGCGGCACGTGGGTCCAGTTCAATCCAAGCCGGGTCGGACTGTTCCAGAAGGAGATGGGTGGCGCCGGTTGCGGGGTCGATCGTGAGAAGCTGTTCTTTCGTTTGTTCGCGGTTGAGCAGGACGATGGCGAGGGGGGCATTCTTCTGCCAGACGACGCGACCGAGATAGGGCCATGCGTCATGGTCCCATGAAATCCAGCGGATCGGGCCGCCTTTGGCATCCACGAGGCCGAAGCGCGTTTTAGCGTTGTTCGTGCCCGCGCGGGGATAGCGGAAAGTGACCGGCTCGGCCTGCGGGGTTTCGGGGTTGGTGATGTAGTGCTTTTCGACGTCGCTGTTATCGGCTTCCTCGAACAGGATGGTTTTGCTGTCCGGCGACCACCAGGCACCATCCGCACGTTCCAGTTCCTCGGCAGCGGCAAATTCGGCGAGGCCATGGCTCAGAGTGTCGCTGCCGCCGGTTGTCAGGCGCGTTTCACGTCCGCTGACCAGATCGACACTATAAAGGTCATTATCCCGCACGGCGGCGAGGCTGAGCCCATCTGGCGAGAGGCGCGGGGCGATCCACTGACCCTCGACAGGCGTGACGCGGCCGTCATCCGTGGCGATGCGTTCGAGCTGCCCACCCTGTGAGGCGAGAACTGTGCCGCCGTCCTCGCTCATCTGGTAATCGGTAATGCCGGACATGCTCTGGCGCGCCCGTTCGCGCCGGGCTTTCTCCTCGACCGACAGATGTTCCGGCCCCGATGCAGGTGCGGCCAGTTCATGAATCGCATGATCCGACAGGTCGTAGCGATAGAGATGCAGATGTGTGTCGAACGGTCCCGAGCGCAGGAACAAGACGGAGTGACCGTCCGGCGTGACTTCCGCGTGGTTCGGCAGGCCAAGCGTTCCGTTCCGGGTCTTGGCGAGATCGAGCATGCAGGCCGCGGGAGCGGCGGCATTGACAATCCCGGCGGACAGCACTGGAGAGATGAGGGCGCAGGCCATAAGGGCGCGACGAAGGGGGTGTGACGGCATTGCATCTCCAAAAGAATGACGGCGGACAGGATTTTGACGTCGATCATGGACCGGGGCGTCGTTTGTGAACAGGGTTTGCGGAGGGGATCTGCGCAACCCTCTCACGTTTTCGAGAGCAGGGGCGATTTTACCGGGACCGATCCCGGGTTCGTGTGTTCTGCATTGCACTACGTCTCAGCAAGAAGGAGCCTGATGGATATGCAGTATCGTCAGCTTGGTCGCTCGGGCCTCAAGATTTCAGCACTCAATTTCGGATCGGTCACATTCGGCGGGCAGGGCAATTTTGCCGCCACCGGTAAGGTGGATGTGGCCGAAGCCACGCGGATGGTGGATATCTGCGTCGAGCATGGCGTGAACATGTTCGATACGGCGGACGCCTATTCCGGCGGCGAGGCCGAGGAAATCTTGGGACGTGTCCTTCAGGGACGCAGCCGCGAACTGCTCGTGACCTCCAAGGTGCGTTTTCCGACGGGGAAGGGGCCGAACGAACAGGGGCTGTCGCGCCATCATATCCTCAATGCCTGCGAAGACAGTCTGCGTCGTTTGGGGCGCGATCATATCGACCTTTATTATCTGCATGAATGGGACGGCCTGACGCCGGTCGAGGAAACGCTTGAAGCGCTCCAGACCCTGCGCGATCAGGGCAAGATCCGGTATGCGGGCATTTCCAATTTTGCAGGCTGGCAGGCCATGAAACTGCTGGGCGCTGCCGAGCGGCACCGGTTGATCACCCCGGTCAGCCAGCAGCTCTATTATTCCCTTGAAGCGCGGGATGCCGAATATGAACTTCTGCCGTTGGCCGTGGATCAGGGGCTAGGTGTTCAGGTCTGGAGCCCGCTCGCCTGTGGCCTGCTGACGGGGAAGTACCGTCGCGGCAAGACGGCCCCGGAAGATTCCCGCCGCATTTCCGGCTGGCCGGAGCCGGAAGTCCGGGATCTGAAAAAGCTTTACGATACAGTCGAAGTTCTAGTGCAGATTGCGGAAGAGCATAGCGTCTCCGCCGCTCGCGTGGCTCTGGCCTGGACGCTGCACAAGCCGGGGATCACGTCGCTGGTTCTGGGTGCACGCAAAGAGAGCCAGCTTCTGGACAATCTCGCTGCCGCGTCGCTCCGTCTGACGCAGGAGCAAGTCCGCAGGCTTGACGATGTGAGTGCACCGGACCTGATCTATCCGTACTGGCATCAGAACCGCAACGCGTTCGATCGTCTTTCGAAGGCGGATCTTGTGTTGCAGGGGCCGGCAAAACGTCATCGTGAGGCTCTTGAAACGAAAAAATGACTGCCTAAATATTCATCACAGGCCGCTGCCTTCGGGGGCGGCCAAGAACATCAATGCTGCCGCAACGGGGCATACGAGGACTTTAGACTATGGATATTCAGAATTTCACCGAACGCAGCCAGGGCTTTCTTCAGGCCGCACAGACCATTGCGCTTCGGGACTACAACCAGCAGCTGACGCCGGAGCATCTGCTCAAGGCTCTGCTGGACGATGAACAGGGCGCGGCCTCCGGTCTGATCCGCGCGGCGGGTGGCGATCCGAAGGCTGTGCAGACCGCCAATGATGCCGCTCTCGCCAAGCTGCCGAAAGTGCAGGGTGCCGGTGCCGGTCAGCCCCAGATGACGCCGGATCTTGCCCGTCTGCTGGACGGCGCGGAATCCGCTGCGAAAGTCGCGGGCGACAGTCATGTCGCTCAGGATCGTCTGCTCGTCGCAATTGCGTCCAGCAATACGCCCGCGGGCAAGGCGCTTGTGGACGGCAAGGCCAGCGCGGCGGCTCTGGAGCGTGCTGTTGCGGAAATCCGCAAAGGGCGCACCGTCACGAGCGCATCTGCGGAAAACACGTTCGACGCCCTGAAGAAATATGCCCGTGACGTCACGGCTGTGGCGCAGGCTGGCAAACTTGATCCGGTTATTGGCCGTGACGAGGAAATCCGCCGGACCATTCAGGTCCTGGCGCGTCGCAGCAAGAACAACCCGGTCCTGATCGGTGAGCCGGGTGTGGGCAAGACGGCCATTGTTGAAGGTCTCGCACAGCGGATCGTCAATGGTGACGTGCCCGAGGCCCTGCGCAACAAGAAGCTGATGTCGCTCGACATGGGCGCGCTGATTGCTGGTGCGAAATATCGCGGTGAGTTCGAGGAGCGTCTGAAGGCTGTTCTCAAGGAAATCGAAACGGCTGAAGGCGAGATCATTCTCTTCATTGACGAAATGCACACGCTTGTCGGCGCCGGTCGGTCCGATGGCGCGATGGATGCGTCCAACCTCATCAAGCCGGAACTGGCACGCGGCACGCTGCATTGCGTGGGTGCGACGACGCTCGACGAATACCGCAAGTATATTGAGAAAGATGCAGCGCTGGCCCGCCGTTTCCAGCCGGTCTTCGTGGGTGAGCCCACTGTGGCCGACACGATCTCGATCCTGCGTGGCATCAAGGAGAAGTACGAACTGCATCATGGCGTCCGCATTACGGACAACGCCATCGTTGCGGCCGCGACCCTCTCCAACCGCTACATCACGGACCGCTTTCTGCCGGACAAGGCGATTGATCTGATCGACGAGGCTGCCAGCCGTCTGCGGATGCAGATCGATAGCAAGCCGGAAGCTCTGGACGAACTCGACCGTCGTATCATCCAGCTCAAGATCGAGCGGGAAGCCATCCGTAAGGAAGACGATAACGCCTCGAAGGATCGTCTGGTCGCGCTGGAAGCGGAACTTGCCGATCTGGAAGAGCAGTCTGATGCGATGGGCGCCGAATGGCATGCCGAGAAGGATCGGG